>NZ_RBLN01000215.1:0-3826 GCF_003989405.1 Micrococcus sp. HSID17227
TACCGCGGAGGCCCTCGGCGCGCTCGCCGAGTCCGCCCCCGCCCGCGCCCGCGTGATCCCGCTCAAGGTGGCCGGCGCGTTCCACACGGAGCACATGCGCCCCGCCGTGGACGACCTCGCGGCCCACGTCGCCGGCCTCTCCCCCTCGGACCCGCGCCTGCCCCTGCTGTCCAACCGGGACGGCGAGGCCGTCGAGTCCGGCACGGACGTGCTCGCCCGGATCGTGGACCAGGTCACCCGCCCGGTCCGCTGGGACCTGTGCATGGCGACCATGGCCACGCGGCAGGTCACGGGCGTCCTGGAGCTGCTGCCCGGTGGCACACTGACCGGACTGGCCAAGCGCGGTCTCAAGGGCACCGCGCAGCTCGCCGTGAAGACCCCCGAGGACCTGGACGCCGCGCGGGCGTTCCTGGCCGAGCACTCGGCCTGAACCCCGCGCACCGCCCGGCAGAGAGAAGCACCATGACCGTCACCCTGAAGCAGCACGAGCGCCCCGCGGCCAGCCGCATCGTGGCCGTGGGCGCCTACCGCCCGGCGAATTTGGTCCCCAACGAGGACCTCATCGGCCCCATCGACTCGTCGGACGAGTGGATCCGCCAGCGCACCGGCATCGTCACGCGCCAGCGCGCCACGGCGGAGGAGACCGTGCCCGTCATGGCCGTGGGCGCCGCCCGGGAGGCCCTCGAGCGGGCCGGCCTGCAGGGCTCGGACCTGGACGCCGTGATCGTCTCGACCGTCACCTTCCCGCACGCCACCCCCTCGGCCGCGGCCCTCGTGGCGCACGAGATCGGGGCCACCCCGGCGCCCGCCTACGACGTCTCCGCCGCGTGCGCCGGCTACTGCTACGGCGTGGCCCAGGCCGACGCGCTCGTGCGTTCCGGCACCGCGCGGCACGTGCTCGTGGTCGGCGTCGAGCGCCTCTCCGACGTCGTGGATCCCACGGACCGCTCCATCTCCTTCCTCCTGGGCGACGGCGCGGGCGCCGTGATCGTGTCGGCCTCGGACGAGCCGGGCATCTCCCCCTCGGTGTGGGGCTCGGACGGGGAGCGCTGGTCCACGATCTCCATGACGCACTCGCAGCTGGAGCTGCGCGACGCCGTGGAGCACGCCCGCACCACGGGCGACGCCTCGGCGATCACCGGCGCGGAGGGGATGCTCTGGCCCACGCTGCGCCAGGACGGGCCCTCCGTCTTCCGCTGGGCCGTGTGGTCGATGGCGAAGGTGGCCCGCGAGGCCCTCGACGCCGCGGGCGTGGAGCCCGAGGACCTCGCCGCGTTCATCCCGCACCAGGCCAACATGCGGATCATCGACGAGTTCGCCAAGCAGCTGAAGCTGCCGGAGTCCGTCGTCGTGGCCCGGGACATCGCGGACGCCGGCAACACGTCGGCCGCGTCCATCCCGCTGGCCATGCACCGTCTGCTGGAGGAGAACCCCGAGCTCTCCGGCGGCCTGGCCCTGCAGATCGGTTTCGGCGCCGGGCTGGTCTACGGAGCCCAGGTGGTCCGTCTCCCCTGAGGCGGCGCCGTCTGATTCACTGTCCACGTACACCCCACACCCCTACCGAAGGAGACGCCCCATGGCTTCCAAGGAAGAGATCCTCGCCGGCCTCGCCGAGATCGTGAACGAGGAGACCGGCCTCGACACCGCCGAGGTGCAGCCGGAGAAGTCCTTCACGGACGATCTGGACATCGACTCGATCTCGATGATGACCATCGTGGTCAACGCCGAGGACAAGTTCGGCGTGAAGATCCCGGACGAGGAGGTCAAGAACCTCAAGACCGTCCAGGACGCCGTCGACTTCATCGACGGCGCCCAGGCCTGATCGGCCCACGACGGCGGCGGTCCCGGCCCGCCCCGTCCCCTCGGTGAGCGCCGGGGGCGCGTGAGCGCCCCCGGCGCCCGACACCCTCGACTTCCGGCACCCCGGCGCGCGCCGCGCGTCGTGCCGACGACACCCCTCCGCCCGATCCCCACTCGAGACCCAGAGGCAGCAGACCCATGACCCGCACCGCAGTGATCACCGGCCTCGGCGCCACCACGCCCATCGGCGGCGACGTGCCCACCTTCTGGTCCCACGCCCTGCAGGGCGTCTCCGGTGCGCGCACCATGGAGCACGACTGGGTGGAGAAGTACGAGCTGCCCGTCACCTTCGCGGCCGAGCTGACCGTGCCCACCTCCGAGGTCCTCTCCAAGGTGGAGCAGAAGCGCCAGGACCCGGCCACCCAGATGGCGACCGTCGCCGCGCGCGAGGCCTGGAAGGACGCCGGCCTCGAGGGCGCGGAGGTCGACGGCGACCGGCTCGCCGTGGCCTTCGGCACCGGCATCGGCGGCGTGTGGACCCTCCTGGACGGCTGGGACACCCTGCGCGAGCGCGGCCCGCGCCGCGTGCTGCCCATGACCGTCCCGATGCTCATGCCCAACGGCGCCGCCGGCGCGCTCTCCCTCGAGTTCGGCGCCCGTGCCGGCGCCCGCACGGTGGTGTCCGCGTGCGCCGCCGGCACCGAGGCGCTCGAGACCGCGCTGCTGCTCGTCCGCTCCGGCCAGGCCGACGTCGTGATCTGCGGCGCCGCCGAGGCCGCCGTGCACCCGCTGCCGATGGCCGCGTTCGCCGCGATGCAGGCGCTGTCCAAGCGCAACGACGACCCACAGGCCGCGTCCCGCCCCTACGACGTGGACCGCGACGGCTTCGTCCTCGGTGAGGGCGCCGGCGTCATGGTGATCGAGTCGGAGGAGCACGCGAAGGCCCGCGGCGCGCGCGTGTACGCCGAGCTGGCCGGCGCGGGCGTCAGCTCCGACTCCCACCACATCACCGCGCCCGAGCCCGAGGGCCTGGGCGCGACCCGTGCGATGCGCGCCGCCCTGAGGTCGGCCGACATCACCCCCGAGGACGTGTGCCACGTGAACGCCCACGCGACGTCCACACCCAAGGGCGACGCCCCGGAGTACCTGGCCATGCGGGCCGTGTTCGGCGACCACCTGGACCAGGTGCAGGTCTCGGCCACGAAGTCCCAGACCGGCCACCTGCTGGGCGCCTCAGGCGCGATCGAGTCGATCCTGTCCGTGCTCGCCGTGCACCACGGCCAGGCGCCCGTGACCATCAACCTGGACCACCAGGACCCGGAGATCCCGCTGAACGTGGTCACCGGCTCCCCCGCCCGCCTGCCCGAGGGGCCGCGCGTGGCCGTGAAGAACTCGTTCGGGTTCGGCGGCCACAACGCGGTGGCCGTGTTCCGCAGCGTCTGAGCCGGAGCGCCGCCGGCCGGGCGAAGGCTCAGACAGCGCGGTGCAGCCAGCGCACGTTGGCGTGGGCGGCGGCCAGCCGGAACGGCTCGAGCTCATCGTCCCAGGCCTCGCCGAGCGCGAGGGAGAGTTCGTGCATCAGCACGCTGGGGTCGCCCGCACCGGCCTCGTAGGCGTACCGGATGCGGTCCTCGGAGACCATGATGTTGCCGGAGACGTCCGTGGTGGCGTGGAAGATGCCGAGGTCCGGGGTGTGGGACCAGCGCGAGCCGTCGACCCCGGCGGACGGCTCCTCCGTGATCTCGAAGCGCAGGTGCGGCCAGCCACGCAGGGCGGAGGCCAGCCGCGCGCCGGTGCCGGCGGGCGCCGTGCAGTGCACCTCGGCGCGGTGCTGGCCGGGCGCGACCGGCTGGCCCTCCCACTCCACCGCGGTCGCGGGGCCCAGCACGTGGCTCACCCTTGCCGGAGACGTCCGTGGTGGCGTGGAAGATGCCGAGGTCCGGGGTGTGGGACCAGCGCGAGCCGTCGACCCCGGCGGACGGCTCCTCCGTGATCTCGAAGCGCAGGTGCGGCCAGCCACGCAGGG
>NZ_RBLN01000216.1:0-3762 GCF_003989405.1 Micrococcus sp. HSID17227
TGCTGAGCAGCGCCGGGGCACCGGCCCGGCGCGCGGCACGTTCCGGGCCGAGCGCCGTGAACGCCGCGAGGTCGGCGTAGGCCAGGTGTGTATGGACCGCGGCTGGGCGCAGGGTGCGCACCGCCGTGCGGAGCGTGCGCACCGAGGCGGCCAGGCCGGCGTCGGGACCAACGTCCCCGGTGAAGACCGCCGCGCCCTGCTCACGCAGGCGCTCGGCGAGCGGCCCCTCGGGGCAGAGCACCGCCAGCCGCAGACCGGGCAGGCCCACGCGCGCGACGTCGAGGACGTGCCGGGCCACGCCGCCGAGGTCGGCGACGGGCACCACCCAGAGCGTCAGCGGGGCCGGGGCAGGCGTCGTTGCGGCCTCGGGGATCACAGCCACTGCTCCAGGCGGTCCAGGGCCGTCCAGAAGCCCTCACCGTTGTTGATGTGGCCCTGCCAGATCTCCGGGATGAAGCTCACCCCGGGGGCCAGGCGGTCCAGCTGCTCGCACAGCACGGGCCAGTCCACGTCGCCCTCGCCGATCTGCGGTCCCTCCCCGTCCACACCGGTGGCGTCCACGAGGTGCAGGTGGATGGTGTGCGGGGCCAGCTTCTCCACCATCTCCGAGAAGGGGATCCCCAGGAACGTGGCCGAGAGCTTGGAGTGGGAGATGTCCAGGCACAGGGGCACCCCCGTGGCCTCCACGAACGCCACGGTGTCGTCCGGGTCCATGAAGAGGTTGTGGTACTGCTGACCGCCCATCAGCCACGGGAACGGCGGCAGCGTCTGCGCGGCGATCCGGATGCCGGAGGTGTCCAGGCGCTGCACGGCCTCGGCGATGCGCTCGTACTTCGGCCGCCGCTCCTCCGGGCGGATGTGCCGGTCCAGGGTGAACCCGCCCATGGTGATGACCATGATGGGCTCCTCCTCGTTCGGGAACCAGCGCTTCAGGTCCCGGGTGATGTCGATCGTGCGCTGCACCTCGGCGATCGAGCGCTCCCACACGGCGTCGTCGTCGCTGGCCAGGTCCACGAGGAAGTCGCCGGAGAAGATGTCCGGCAGGTGGGTGGTGAAGCCCATCGGCAGGGGCTCGGTGAACACCGAGTCGATGTCGATCTCGAGGTCCTTGTAGGAGAAGTGGAACTCGAGGAAGTCCGGGGTGCAGTCCTTCGTCAGCGCCGCGACGTCGTGGTAGCGCACCGGCAGGCCCCAGGGGCGCCGGAACTCGAACTGGCGCCCGGTGGGCACCGTGTCCGTGAGGTCGCCGGCGAAGAAGAAGTCGCCCTCGGCCATCTCGCGGTGCAGCGTGCGGCCGACCAGGCGCGGCAGCTCGTTGGGCTGCAGACCACGGCCCGGGGACTTCACGGTCACGTCGTCGGCGGTGATCGTGGCACCGGCCTGCAGCGGACGGGCCGCCACCAGGGACTTGGCCAGGTTGATGCGGTTCATCGCCTCGCCCGTGGAGACCACGCGCTCGGTCCCGACGCCGATCGACTCCTCGATGTCCCGCGTCTGCCGGACCATCTGCGCGAACTCCTCCGGCAGGAGGGAGACCTTGTGGTCGTTGCCCTCGAGCCCCCGGTCCACGGTGAAGTGCTTCTCGATGATCGCAGCGCCCCGGGCCACCGCGGCCAGGGCCACGTGGAAGCCGCGCTCGTGCCCCGAGTAGCCCACCGGCGTCTGCGCGATCTCCGCGAGCCGGTCCAGGTAGGCCAGGTTCACGTCCTTGTAGGGGGCGGGGTACGTGGACTGGGCGTGCAGCATCGCGAAGGGGACGCCGAAGGAGCGCACCAGTGCCACCGACTCGCGGATCTCCTCCTCCCGGGACATGCCGGTGGAGAGCACCATCGGCAGGCCGGAGGAGGCCGCGTCCCGCAGCAGACCGTGGTTCGTCAGGTCCGCCGAGGCGATCTTCACGCCGTCCACCGGGTACGCGCGCAGCACCCGCATGGACGGGGCGTCCCACGGGGTGCACATCAGGGCGACGCCGGCGTCCCGGACGTGGTCGAACACCCGCACCATGTCCTCGGCGGAGAGCGAGAACTTGGCCAGCTCGTCCAGAGTGCGCTGGGCCCCCAGGTCCTCGCCGGCGGTGGCCGCACCGGACTGCCGGTAGAGGGCGTCCATGTCCCGCAGCTGGAACTTCACCGCGTCCGCGCCCGCCTCGACGGCCAGGTCCACGAGACGGCGGGCCAGGTCCACATCACCCTGGTGGTTGTTGCCGATCTCGGCGATCAGGAACGCCGGGTGGCCCTCCCCGATCCGGTGCCCGCCGATCCGCAGCTCCGCCTCCCGATTGATCGCCAGGGCCGTCAGGCGGCCGCGCTCGTCCAGCAGCGGCAGGTGCAGCGCCCCGGTGGGCAGGGCCTCGCGCATCTCGGCCGGGGAGGCGCCCAGGGGCGCCGTCGCCGGGTCGCGATGGGCGACGTCGGCCGCGGCCACGTCCAGCGACGCCTCCGGCTGCGCCACCAGCCAGCGGCGGACGTCCCCGTCCGTCAGGGAGCCGACGAGGAAGCCGTGGGAGTCCACCACGAACACGGTGCGCTCGCGGTTGTCGGTCATCTTCTGCAGGGCGGCCAGGAGCGAGTCCTCGGGGAAGACGAGATAGGGGGTGAGCCTGCGTTCGATGATCACTGCGTGCCTCCGGGGGTGCGGTTCGGGCCGGTGATGGGGGTCTCGGCGGTGCGCGGGGCACCGAGGTCGGGGTGGTGCTGGAGCACCTTCTGGACCGCCAGGTACTGGTCCATCTGCTGCTCGGCCAGGGCGAAGTCCAGCTCGGTGTCGATGTCCACGCCCTCGAGGTCGTCGAGCTCCAGCATGCCGATCCGGCCGCCGAGCCGGTTGTGCAGCCGGTCATAGACCCAGGGGCGCGTCACATACAGCGAGCCGTTCTCGCGGAACCGCAGGTCGGCGCGCGACATGTCCTGCCGGCGCTTGCGCGCCGTGACGTCGAAGTCCGGGATCGGCTCCCCGTCGGGATCCTCGGGATGGCGCCACAGGAACGGGGACACCGGGACGACGCCGACCAGCGAGTCCACCCCCGTGTCCCGGAACTGCCGCACGGCGCGGTCCAGGGTGCCGGGCAGGCGCAGCGGGCTGGTGGCCTGGAGCAGCATCACACCCTCCGGTTCGACGCCGGCCGCGCGCTCGGCCGCGAGCACGTGCTCGATCACGGGCTCGGTGGGGGTCGAGTCCTGCGCCAGGTGGGCCGGGCGCAGGCCCGGGACGTCCGCGCCGTAGCGGAGGGCGACCTCGGCGATCTCGGCCGAGTCCGTGGAGACCACCACGTGCAGGTCCTCCTCCGCCTCGAGGGCGGCCTGGATGGTCCAGGCGACGAGCGGGTGGCCGCCGAGGAGGCGGATGTTCTTGCCGGGCAGCCCCCGGGACCCGCCGCGCACGGGGATGACGCACAGGATGCTCACGCGGACTCCTTCCAGACGTGCTCGGCGATCGCGGCCGCGGGGTCCGCGGTCGGCGAGGCCAGGGGCGGGGTGGGCTCCGGGGTGCGGCCGGGTCGCCACCGGGTCATGCCGTATCGCTGCCAGAACCCCTCCAGCCAGGCGGGCGGGTCCGGGTGGACGGCCCACGCGGGTCTGCCGGCCTGCGCGGCCTCGAGGATCCCGGTGGAGAAGACGGCGGCCACGGGACCGCGGGTGGCGACGAGGGGCGCGCCGACGTCGTCGATCCGCACGCCGGCCCTGCGCCAGGCCGCGTGCTGGCCGCGGGAGAGGCGGTCCCGCTCGGCCGGGTGGGGGCGGTAGGCGGCGCCGGTGGCCCGCA
>NZ_RBLN01000217.1:0-3768 GCF_003989405.1 Micrococcus sp. HSID17227
TCGCCCAGGCCGACCTGCCCGACGGCGACCGGCTCACCCGGGTGCATCTGACCGACGCCGCCGTGGCGGCCGCGCTGGTCGGACGCCACGGCGGCGCCGTCGAGGTGCTGGCCCCCGCCGACCTCCGGACGTCCGTGGCGGACGCGCTGGGCGATGCCCTCGCGGCCCTGCCGGCGCGGTAGCCTGGACCCCGGAACCCCATCGAAAGGACCCTTCATCATGGCTGGACTCCAGGGCTGGCAGCTCGTCATCATCATCCTGCTCGCGATCCTGCTCTTCGCGGCGCCGAAGCTGCCCGCGATGGCCCGCAACCTCGGCCAGTCGATGCGCATCTTCTCCTCCGAGGTGAAGCAGATGCGCACCGAGGGCAAGGGCACCACGGACGAGCGCTCCGGCGCCGGTTCCACCGCCGCGGACGAGCCGGTCGAGGGCCGCGTCGTCGAGCGTGACGAGACCGACCCGCGCGACCCGCGCTGAGCCGGAAGGACCCCCACCCGATGACCGAGGTCGACGAGGTCGCCCGCCGCACCCGGCGCCGCCGGAAGCGGCGGGACAACCCCACCGGCGAGATGCCGCTGCGCGAGCACCTCACGGAGCTGCGCAACCGACTGCTGAAGTCGGCGCTCGCCGTCGCGGTCGGCATGGTGATCGGCTTCCTCGTCTACCAGCCGGTCATGGCGGAGCTGTTCCGCCCGGTCAAGGAGATCGCCAGCCAGGGACACACGGCGGCCGTCGCCTATGACACGGTGGCCTCGCCGTTCGACCTCATGCTCAAGGTCAGCATGTTCATCGGGCTCATCCTGTCCAGCCCGGTCTGGCTCTACCAGATCTGGGCATTCATCGTGCCGGGTCTGAAGAAGGCCGAGAAGAAGTACGCCCTGGGCTTCATCGCCGCGGCCGTGCCCCTGTTCATCTTCGGCATCGCGCTGGGGTGGCTCGTGATGCCGCAGGCCGTCCAGTTCTTCGTGGGCTTCACTCCCGAGGGCGGCGCGAACCTCCCGACGGCGTCGGTGTACATCAGCTTCGTCACGCGTCTCTACCTCGCGTTCGGCGTGGCCATGGTCCTGCCGGTGCTGCTGGTGGGACTGAACATGCTCGGCATCCTGCCGGGCCGCACGATCGTCCACCACTGGCGCATCACCGTCTTCGTGATCATGCTGATCGCCGCGATCGCCGCCCCCGGTGCGGACGCCATCTCCATGTTCTACATGGCGATCCCGCTCGTCGTCCTCTTCGGCGTGGCCATCGTCCTGTGCCTGTGGGGGGACCGTCGTCGTGACCGCCGCTCGGGGCAGCGCGAGGTGGACGTCGAGGCGGAGCTCGCCGAAGGCCCGAAGCCGCTCGATCAGATCTGAGCGTCGTACGCGGCGGCCCTCCCGCCCGGACGCACGACCACGACGGCGTCCGGACCCGCCAGTAGGGTGGGGCCATGGCCCACCATCCCGCGTCCGCGACCCCGCACGACGAACCCGAGCTGAGCCCGGCGGGGCGCTACGCCCGTGCCCGGGCGGCCCGGCACCATGCCGGCTCCGAGCTCGGCCGGTTCGCCGCACGCGTGGGCTTCCCCCTCGACGACTTCCAGCGCCGCGCGTGCGCCGAGGTCGAGGACGGCCACGGCGTCCTCGTCGCGGCGCCCACCGGTGCCGGCAAGACGGTGGTCGGCGAGTTCGCCGTCCACCTGGCCCTGGCCCGCGGCACGAAGGCGTTCTACACCACCCCCATCAAGGCCCTCAGCAACCAGAAGCACGCGGACCTCGCCCGCGTGCACGGCGCGGAGAACGTCGGCCTGCTCACGGGGGACACCTCCGTCAATCCGGACGCGCCCGTCGTCGTGATGACCACCGAGGTGCTGCGCAACATGCTGTACGCGCAGTCGGACACCCTCATCGACCTCGGCTTCGTCGTCATGGACGAGGTCCACTACCTCGCCGACCGGTTCCGGGGACCGGTGTGGGAGGAGGTCATCATCCACCTGCCCGAGCACGTGCAGCTGATCTCCCTGTCCGCCACGGTGTCCAACGCCGAGGAGTTCGGCGCCTGGCTCGACACGGTCCGGGGCGCCACCACCGTGATCGTCTCGGAACACCGGCCGGTGCCGCTGTGGCAGCACATCATGGCCGGGGGCCGGCTCTACGACCTGTTCGCCGAGGACATCGCCTTCGAGGACGCCGCGGACCGGGACGGGGAGGCCCTGCTCAACCCCGAGCTCAAGCGCCTGGGGGAGGAGGCCGAGCGCCGGTTCCAGCGCGCCGACTGGGGGCGCCCCGGGCGGCAGCAGCACCGCGACGGGCGCGGGGGCGGCACGAAGGGGCGGGCCAGGGGCGGCCGGCACACGGGTCGCGACGGCGGCCGGGGCCGGACCGGCTCGTCCGCACTGGACCGGGAGCGGCCGGTCTCCGGTCGGCCGGGCGGTCACGACGGCGGCCCGCGGCGCGGACCGCGGCTGTCCACGTCGCGTCCGGAGATGATCCGGGTCCTCGACCGCGACGGGCTGCTGCCATGCATCACCTTCATCTTCTCCCGGACCGGCTGCGACGCCGCCGTGGAGCAGTGCCTGCGGGCCGGGCTCGACCTCACCACGGCGCGGGAGAAGGCGCTCGTGGCCGAGCGGGTCGAGGAGGCGGCGCGCCTGCTGCCCGTCGAGGACCTGGAGATCCTCGGGTTCTGGGCGTGGCGGGACGGCCTGTCCCGGGGCTTCGCGGCCCACCACGCCGGCATGCTGCCCCCGTTCAAGGAGGCCGTCGAGGACCTGTTCACCGCCGGCGCGCTCAAGGCCGTGTTCGCCACGGAGACCCTCGCCCTCGGCATCAACATGCCGGCCCGCTCCGTGGTGATCGAGAAGCTGGTCAAGTTCAACGGCGAGAACCACGTCGACATCACGCCGGGGGAGTACACCCAGCTGACGGGCCGGGCGGGCCGCCGCGGCATCGACGTCGAGGGCCACGCCGTGGTGATGTGGCGTCCCGGGCTGGACCCGGCCGCCGTCGCGCGCCTGGCCTCGCGCCGCACGTACCCGCTGCGCTCCTCGTTCCGGCCCACCTACAACATGTCCGCTAATCTGCTGGCGCAGGTCGGCGCGGAGCAGGCGCGGGGCATCCTCGAGTCCTCGTTCGCCCAGTTCCAGGCGGACCGCTCCGTGGTGGGCCTGGCCCGCGAGCTCCGTTCGAAGCAGGCCAGCCTCGAGAAGTACGAGGAGGCCATGCAGTGTCACCTCGGCGACTTCGCCGAGTACCTCACCCTGCGCAAGGAGCTCGCGGCCGCGGAGAAGTCCGGCTCGCAGGGACGCCGTCGAGCCCACCTGGCCGCCGTGAAGGACTCGCTCGCGAACCTCGCGGTCGGGGACGTCGTCGAGCTCGATGCCGGCCGCTCACTCGGCCGGGCCGTCGTCGTGTTCCCCGCCGGCAACCCCCAGAATCCGCGCGTCGGCGTCGTCACGGACCTGCCGGCTGACGCCTTCTCCCCGGGCATCCGGGCCGTCTTCGACGACCACGTCGCGGCCCTGCCTGACCGCGGCGCCGAGACCGGGCAGGTCTCCTGCCACAGCCTCGACGCCGCCCTCGGGGCCGACCACCCCATCATCCCCCCGCCGCTCGCCTCCCACCCTGCCCCCCTCCACGCCGTCCCTACCGGCTACCGCCTGGTCGACGGCGTCCGCTACGGCCACCGCGTGGTGCCCGACGGCGGCGGCACGATCGAGCAGGTCATGGGCGCCACCCGCGCCGCCGGGTTCGGCGCCGAGGTCAAGCGGCGCATCATCCTGGGCACCTA
>NZ_RBLN01000218.1:0-3617 GCF_003989405.1 Micrococcus sp. HSID17227
TCCGCCTTCGCCGCGGACACGGCCGCCGTCCTGACGGCCGCGGGCGTGCAGACCGTCCTGCTGCCAGAGGCGCTGCCGACGCCGGTGCTCGCCTTCGCGGTGCGCCATCTCAGCGCGGACGCGGGCGTGATGGTCACCGCCAGCCACAACCCGCCCGCGGACAACGGCTACAAGGTCTACCTCGGCGGGCGGCTCACGGACGAGGCGGGTCGGGGGGCGCAGATCGTCTCCCCCGCGGACGCGCAGATCGCCGCCCGCATCGACCACGCGGCATGGGCCGCGGACATCCCGCTCGCCGACGACGGCTGGACCGTGGCCGGGCCGGACCTGCTGGAGGCCTACCGCACGGCGGCCCTCGGCGTGCTCGACGACGACCGGCACGGCCACCGCGACCTGCGCGTGGTCTACACGCCCCTGCACGGGGTGGGCGGCGCCGTGGTCCCGGGCCTGCTCGAGGACGCCGGCTTCGGCCCCGTCCACGTGGTGGCCGAGCAGGCCGCCCCGGACCCGGCCTTCCCCACGGTCGCGTTCCCCAACCCGGAGGAGCCGGGGGCGATGGACCTCGCCCTCGCCCTGGCCGCCGAGGTGGACGCGGACCTGGTGATCGCCAACGACCCCGACGCCGACCGCCTGGCCCTGGCCGCGCCCGTCACCGACGCGCACGGCGTCCGCACGTGGCGGATGCTCTCGGGCGACGCCGTCGGGACGCTGCTGGGCGCGCACGCGATGCCGGCCCTGCACGCGGCCGGCCGCAGCGCCGCGAACTCCGTGGTCTCCTCCCCGCAGCTGGCCGCCCTGGCGGAGGCGAACGGGGTGACGCACCACGTCACGCTGACCGGCTTCAAGTGGATCTCCCGCGCCCCGGACCTCGGCTTCGGCTACGAGGAGGCCCTCGGCTACTGCGTGGACCCGGACATGGTGCGGGACAAGGACGGCATCACGGCCGCCCTCATGGCCGCGGAGCTGGCCGCCGCCCTCACGGCGCAGGGACGCGGCCTGATGGACGCCCTGGCCGACGTCGACGCGGTCACCGGCGCCATGCCCAGCGCCCAGGTCTCGGTCCGCGTGGCGGACCTGTCCCTGATCGCCCGCACCATGACCGCCCTGCGTCGGCAGGGGCCGGCCACGCTCGCGGGCGAGCCGGTCACCGTGCGCCCGGACCTGGCCGCCGGCGGGGACGGGCTGCCGCCCACGGACGCGCTGCTGTTCGCCACCGACTCCGGCACCCGCGTGCTCGTGCGTCCCTCCGGCACCGAGCCGAAGCTCAAGTGCTACCTCGGCACCCGGGACGCCGACCCGGCCGCGGCCGCCGAGCGGCTCGAGGCGCTGCGGGCCGAGGTGACGGCCCTCGTGGGCGGCTGAGCCTCGGTAGGCTGGTGGGCATGACCGTCTCCCTCACCACCGCCGAGCTGGCGAAGTACATCGACGCGACCGCCCTGAAGGCCGACACCTCGGAGGCGGACGTGCGCCGCCTCGTGGCCGAGTCCCGCGAGGCCGGGGTCAAGAGCGTCTGCATCAACCCCGTGTGGGTGCCGCTGGTGGCCGCCGAGCTCGCGGACTCGGACGTGCTGACCTGCACCGTGATCGGCTTCCCCCTCGGCGCCAACACCTCGGAGGTCAAGGCCTTCGAGGCCCGGCAGGCGATCGACGCCGGCGCGGACGAGGTGGACATGGTCCTCGACGTCGCCGCGGCCCGCGCCGGGGACCGCGCCCGGCTCGTCGCGGACGTCCGCGCCGTGGCCGAGGCCGCCCACGCGGACGGCCCCGCGGGCGATGGCGGGGCGTTGCTCAAGGTGATCGTGGAGACCGCCCTCCTGGACGACGACGCGATCGTCCTGGCCTGCGAGGCCGCGGTCGAGGCCGGGGCGGACTTCGTGAAGACCTCCACGGGCTTCTCCACCGCGGGCGCCACCGTCGAGCACGTCGCGCTGATGCGCCGCACCGTGGGCGAGGACATCGGAGTGAAGGCCTCCGGCGGGGTGCGCACCCGCGAGGACGCCCTGGCGATGATCGAGGCCGGCGCCACCCGGATCGGGGCCAGTTCCGCGCTTGCTATCCTGGGATCCGACTGACTCGCATCACTTCGGCCGGGCGTCTGCCCCGGCCGGACCGCACCGAAGGAGCATCACGTGATCCGCAACGGCAAGGCCATCGACCACTCCAACGTGGGCGGCGTCTGGGGTTCCCTGATCGCCTTCATCGTCGCCTACGGCGCGCTCCTCGGCTGCCTCTACGCCATGGGCTTCTGGTCGCTCGAGTCGGTCTGGATCCCCGGCCTGATCGCGCTGGCCCTGGCCACCGTGGCCTTCATGATCCCCCAGACGTTCCTGGGCCGCAGCGACACCGTGGACACCACCGCCATCCACACCCGTCCCGCCGTCGAGCACGCCGCCACCGGCGCCCACGCCGTCGAGACCGGCGCCGCGCACCGCTGAGCCGTCCCGGAGCCGAGGATCGCTGACACCGGTCGTCCGGCCGCCGCGCGCCGAAGGGCGTCCACCCGCAACACGGGGGTGGACGCCCTTCGGCTTGTCTCCATCGCGGCGGTGGTGCTGGGTCACGCGTACCTGACGGACCTCACCTTCAGCCGGTACCTGGAGATCTGGCGGATGCCGCTGTTCTTCTTCCTCACCGGCTACTTCTGGACGCGCGGCCGCCCCTGGGCCAAGGACGTGCGGGGCCGCTTCCGGAGCCTGATGGTGCCGTACCTGGTGTGGGCGGCGCTCATGTCCGTGGCCGCGTTCGCGTGGTTCGCCGACGACCCCGACCTCCTGCGGCGCCTGATGATCACCGGCTGGTACGGGGGCGCGGACCAGGAGCCCCCGTGGTGGGCGTTCTGGTTCATCTCCGTCCTGTTCTTCACCACGGTGCTGCGCCGATTCCTCGAGCGCTTCCCGTCCGCCGTCGCCTGGGCAGTGGGCCTGGCCGGGCTGGCGTGGGCCCACCTCGTGCCGGACTCCGCGATCGCCCGCACGCCGCTGGGCGTCGGGCTGGCCCTGCCCTGCCTGCTGTTCGTCCTCAGCGGCGAAACGTTCCGTCGCCGCGTCCAGCCGCACGTGCGGCGCCACCGGACGCTCATCGGCGTCGGCCTGGTGCTGCTCGGGATGGTCGCGGTCCGGCTGGGCCTGGAGGCGCCCAACATCAAGTTCGGCGGTTTCGGTACGCCGGTGCTCACCCCCGTCGTGGGCGTCCTGATGTCCGCGGGGATGGTGCTCGTGTTCGGTTCCACGGTGGAGAGACTGCTGCGCTCCTTCGCCCGACGCACCGGGACGGGTCAAGCCCTGCGCCGCGCCATCACCGCCCTGGTCCGGACGGGCACGGTGGTGGTGCTGCTGCACGGCTGGGTGCTGATGTGGGTCACGCGCCACGGCGTGGAGGACAACGCCGCCAAGTTCGCCCTCGCGCTCGCCCTCAGCTGGCTGGCAGGCCTCGCCCTGCTCGCCACCCCCCTGTCCAAGCCGTTCACGGGGGCGCGCCGCCGCTGGCACCCGGTGCACCGCCTGCGACACGTGGAGCCCCCGCACCCCGTCACGTCCGCGCTGCCGCGCGTCACGACCGCCTCGGAGAGGACACACCCATGAGCAGGGATCATCGCCCCCCGATCCGCAATCCGTTCC
>NZ_RBLN01000219.1:0-3773 GCF_003989405.1 Micrococcus sp. HSID17227
TCGCCGATGCCGCGCACGCCCTGGCCCTGCCCAACCGGCACCGCATGACGGGCCCGCGCAGCCCCCTGGGCGGGGCCCTGCCCCACTACGGGGTGTATCCGGCGGCCGAGGGCCATGTTGCCGTCGGCGCGCTCGAGCCGCACTTCGCGGCCGCGCTCGTCGAGGGTCTCGGGCTGGACGCGGACGGGGACGTCCGCGCGCAGCTCACCGAGGCCCTCTCCCGGCACGACGCCGCCCACTGGCAGGTATGGGGGGAGGAGCGGGGCATCCCGCTCACCGCCCTGGCCAGCCCCACCGCCTGACCCCCACGACTCAGCACCCCCCCTCGAACGACCTCCAGGAGCCCCTCATGACCACCACGGATTCCCGCACCCGCTCGCTGATCGACGTCGACGTCCTCGAGTACCACCGCCTCCTGACGCCCGAGCAGCAGGAGAAGCTCGCGGAGATCCGCGCCGCCCTGGCCGAGATCGTCACCCCGCACGTGGCCGAGGCCTGGAGCCGGGACGAGTTCCCGCACGAGATCGCCCGCCGCGTCGGCGAGCTGGGCTACAACCACATCAGCGGCATGACCGAGGACCCGCTGTTCCGCGGGCACCTGATGGCCGAGCTGGCCCGCGCGGACATCTCCCTCAGCGTGTACTTCGCCCTGCACAACGACCTCGTCGGGGCCACCCTGGAGGCCCTGGGCTCGGAGGAGCAGAAGCAGACGTGGCTGCCGGGCCTGTACGCGATGGAGTACACCGGCTGCTTCGCGCTGACCGAGCCGGAGCACGGCTCCGACGTCGCCGGCGGCATGGCCACCACGGCCCGCCGAGAGGGGGACGAGTGGGTGATCAACGGGGCCAAGCGGTGGATCGGCAACGGCACCATGTCCCGCATCGCGATCGTGTGGGCCCGGGACGAGGAGGACGACCAGGTCAAGGGCTTCATCGTGGAGACCGACACCCCCGGCTACGAGGCCACCAAGATCGAGCACAAGACCGCGGTGAAGATCGTCCAGAACGCGGACATCACCTTCACGGACGTGCGCATCCCGGCGGAGAACAAGCTGGAGAAGGCCAACACCTTCGCGGACACCAACGTGATCCTGCTGGGCTCCCGCAACGGCCTGGGCTGGCAGGCCGTGGGCGCGCAGCAGGGCATCCTCGACGCCGCCCGCCGCTACGCGCTGGAGCGCACCCAGTTCGGCCGCCCGATCGCCGGGCATCAGCTGGTGCAGTCCCTGCTCGTGCAGATCGCGGCCAACCTGGCGGCCACCCTGGGCATGGCGCACCGGGCGGTGCAGCTCGAGGCCGCCGGCGAGGTGTCCATGACGCAGGCCTCCCTGGTGAAGCTGAAGACCTCCCAGATGTGCCGCGAGTCGGCCGCGCTGGGCCGGCAGATGATGGGCGGCAACGGCATCCTCGCCGACGTCGGGCTCGGTCGGTTCTTCTGCGACGTCGAGGCGATCTTCACGTACGAGGGCACCTACGAGGTGAACTCGCTGATCGTGGGCCGCGGCCTCACCGGACACTCCGCCTTCCTCTGACCCCCCTCCGACGACCGCCCCACCAGATCAGGAGCCACCGTGACGACCTCCGAGACCACCTCCGAGACCACCTCCGAGACCCCCGACACCTCCGCGACCACCCACGGCCGGCCCACCGAGCGCCGGGGTCATGTGGCCGAGCTGCTCTCGGCCACCGTGGCCCGGCAGCCGGATGCCGTGGCCCTGCGGATCGGTGAGGCCCGCATGACCTACCGCGAACTGGACCAGGTCACGGCCGCGACGGCCGGCTGGCTGCGCCACCGCGGGGTGGGCCCGGGGGACCGGGTGGCCGTGATGCTGCCCAACGTCCCGGCCTTCGTGGCGGTCTACGAGGCGCTCATGCGTCTGGGCGCGGTGATGGTGCCGCTCAACCCGCTGTTCACCGCCCGTGAGCTGGAGTACTTCCTCGAGGACTCCGGGGCGCGCATGCTCTGGGCCATGCCCGGGCTGCCGGCCGTGGACGAGGTGGCCGGGAACGTCGACGTCGAGGTGGTCACCCTGGACCTCGAAGCGGTCGGGCGGGAGTGCGCCGCCGAGGGCATCGCCCCGGTCACGGAGATCACCCCGCGGGACCCCGACGACGACGCCGTCCTGCTCTACACCTCGGGCACCACGGGGCGGCCCAAGGGTGCCCGGCTGACGCACACGAACCTGCGTTCCAACGCCATGGCGACGGCGACCGGCCTGGGCCGGCTCGGCCCGGACGACGTCGTGTTCGCGGCGCTGCCGATGTTTCACGTGTTCGGGCTCTCGGTAGTGCTCAACGGCGCGGTGTTCGCGGGGTCCACGCTGTCCCTGATGCCGCGGTTCGTGCCGGCGGACTTCTCGCGGTTGCGCATGCCCCTCTCCGGCGGTGCGAGCCTGCCGGTGGAGACGCTGCGCGCGGCGGAGAAGCTGTACGGCGTTCCCGTGTTGGAGGGCTACGGGCTGTCCGAGAACGCGGGTGCGTGCTTCTTCAACCCCGTGGACGCGCCGACCCGCCCGGGCACCGTGGGCCGGCCGGTGGACGGCTTCGAGTTCCGGATCGTCGCGATGGACGGCACCGAGGTGCCCGAGGAGGACCTCGAGACCTCCGGTGAGCTGCGCATCCGGGGCGAGGGCATCATGGCCGGCTACTGGGGCCGCCCGGAGGACACGGAGGCGGCGTTCGACGAGGACGGCTGGTTCCGCACCGGGGACATCGCCCGCCGGGACGAGGCCGGGTACGTGATGATCGTGGACCGGCTCAAGGACGTGATCATCCGCGGCGGCATGAACGTGTACCCCCGCGAGGTGGAGGAGGTCCTCTACGAGCACCCGGACGTGGTCGAGGCCGCCGTGGTGGGTGTGCCGGACGAACGGCTGGGCGAGGAGATCGCCGCCTTCGTCTCGCTGGCCCCGGGCAGCGCCGTCACGGGGGAGGAGCTCCAGGCGTTCGCGGCCGAGCGGCTGGCCCGCTACAAGCGGCCGCGGGAGGTGACCGTCCTGGACGGGCTGCCGAAGAACGCCACGGGCAAGATCCTGCGCCGCGAGCTGCGTCAGGGGTGAGGGGTGTGTGGCGGTCTGGGCGCAGGTCGTCTGGTCTGAGCGAGAGGAACGACGGACAGGTGGCCTCTCGTTACGCTCCCGGTATGACTCAGCCGCTCGTCCACCCGCCCAAGGCCCAGCCGGGCGACGGGATCGCCGTCGTCTCGCCGTCGTTCGCGGCTCCCGGTTTCGCGCCCGCGGTGCATGAGCAGGCGATGCGCCGCCTGGCCGAGGTGACCGGACTGGTGCCGGTCGAGTACCCCACCACCCGGCAGCTCGGGGCGAGCGCCGAGGACCGGGCGCGGGACCTGAACGCGGCGTTCGCGGACCCCCAGATCCGGGCGGTGATCGCCACGGTAGGCGGGGAGGACCAGATCACCGTGATCGGCCACCTGGACGCGGACGCCGTGCGCGCGGACCCCAAGCCGTTCCTCGGCTACAGCGACAACACCAACCTGCACCAGTGGCTGTGGGCGAACGGCGTGGCGAGCTTCTACGGCGGGTCCACCCAGGTGCACCTGGGGCCGGGACCGGCTGTGGATGAGGTGCACGCCGCGTCCCTGCGAGCCGCCCTGCTGACGGGAGGGCGGCTGGAGATCACGGAGCCGGGGGAGTCGGAGGACCACGGCGTCGACTGGCTGGACCCACGGGCGCTCACCGAGTTCGGGACGCGCGAGCCGGTGCCGGGCCCGCACGACGACGGCGCGCACGGCGTCGGCGAGGGCGCCTCACCGTG
>NZ_RBLN01000220.1:0-3538 GCF_003989405.1 Micrococcus sp. HSID17227
TCCGCGGACCTGATCGTGGTGAAGGTCCAGCCGCTCGGGGGCGTGCGCCGGGCCGCGGCGATCGTGGCGGCCGCGGGGCTGCCCGCGGTGGTCTCCTCAGCGCTGGACACCTCCGTGGGCATTGCCGGCGGCGCCGCGCTCGCCGCCTGCCTGCCGTCCCTGCCGCACGCATGCGGGCTCGGCACCGCGGCCCTCTTCGAGCCCGACGTCGTCGCCCCGGCCTGGGGCCCCCGCGCGGGGGCCCTCCCGGCCCCGGGGGAGCGGGCACCCGCCCCCGACCCGGGCCGGCTCGACCGCGTCCGGGCGGACGGGGCGCGGCAGGCGTGGTGGGCCGACCGCGTGCGAGCGGCCCACGCGGTGCTGGCCGCGCAGGGCTGACGGGCCCGCCCGGTCCCCGTCGGCGCGGGGCATGTGAGACGGATTACAGCACGCCGACGGGACGAAATCCGGCGGCCGGGAAGAGTTCAACTCGCGGCCACCTGGGCGTGGCTCCCCGCTCGGAGCGAGGGGCCAGGGTGATGGCGGCCCCGGTCGGTCTCACCCCGGGGTCGTCTCCGGCCCGGCACCGGATCCCGGACCATCCCCACGACGCGAAGGACCCCGTCATGCTGAAGCGCCTCCTCCCCATGGCCGGCCACACCCGTGGCAACCGCTCCGCCGTCACGTGCGAGCTCAAGTGCGGCAACGCGTGCGCCCACCCGGTGCCCAACACCTCGGCGAACCCGACCTTCCAGCAGATCGCGGAGACCGCCATCTCGCGCCGCTCCGCCCTGGTCGGCGGCACCGGTCTCGCCGCCGCCGTCGTCATCGGCTCCCAGGTGGCCCAGGCCCCCGAGGCGCTCGCGGACAACGGCCGGCGCCCGACCGGCGGCGGCAAGCTCCCCTTCGAGCCCATCGCCCCGGTGACCCGCACCGTGGACACCATGACCGTGCCGGAGGGCTACGACTGGGGCACCGTGATCCGCTGGGGCGACCCGCTGTTCGCCGACTCCCCGGAGTTCGACATCGAGCACCAGACCGGTGCGTCGCAGGCCGCCCAGTTCGGCTACAACAACGACTACCTGAACATCATCACCGACGGCGGCAACGACCGCTCCGGCTACCTCGTCTCCAACCACGAGTACACCAACGAGAACATCATGTTCTCCCCGGAGTACGTCGCCTCGAACTTCGAGGACGTCGTCAACGTCGGCCTCCAGGCCCACGGCCTGTCCATCGTGGACCTCAAGCGCGCCAAGCGCGGCGCCCAGTGGGAGTACGTCCGCGGCGGCCGCCGCAACCGCCGCATCACCGGCACCACCGAGTTCGAGGTCCGCGGCCCGGCCGCCGGCCACGCGCTGCTCAAGACCGTCGAGGACCCGACCGGCACCCGCGTGCTGGGCACCCTGAACAACTGCGCCGGCGGCACCACCCCGTGGGGCACCGTGCTCTCCGGCGAGGAGAACTTCAACCAGTACTTCAAGGGTCGCGGCACCGCCGAGGAGAAGCGCTACGGCATCTCCGCCTCCGCCACCCGCCGTGGCTGGGAGAAGGTCCACGACCGCTTCGACCTGACCAAGCCCGGCTACGAGAACGAGGCCAACCGCTTCGGCTGGGTCGTCGAGATCGACCCCGAGGACCCCACCTCCACGCCCGTGAAGCACACCCTCCTGGGCCGCTTCAAGCACGAGGCCGGCACCGCCGTGATCTCCCCGTCCGGCCACGCCGTGGTCTACTCCGGCGACGACGAGCGCCACGACTACCTGTACAAGTTCGTCTCGGCCGAGAAGGTCCGCGAGGGCGACAAGAAGCACAACATGCGCCTGATGGACAAGGGCACCCTCTACGTGGCCAAGTTCTCCGGCGACTCCCCGGCCGCCCAGATCGACGGCAGGGGCACCCTGCCCTCGGACGGGGCCTTCGACGGCTCCGGCGAGTGGATCGCCCTGGCCGACGAGAAGACGTCCTTCGTCCCGGGCATGTCCCTGGCCGAGGTCCTCGTCTACACCCGCCTCGCGGCAGACAAGATGGGCGCCACCAAGATGGACCGTCCGGAGGACGTCGAGACCAACCCGGTCACCGGCAAGGTCTACGCGGCCCTGACCAACAACACCAAGCGCACCGCCGTGGACGAGGCCAACCCGGTCATCGGCAACCGCGACGGCCACGTCATCGAGATCACCGAGCGGGGCGGGGATCACACCTCCACCACCTTCACCTGGGTCATCCTGCTGCTCGCCGGCGACCCGGCGGTCTCCTCCTCGGCCTACTTCGCCGGCTACCCGAAGGAGAAGGTCTCCCCGATCTCCTGCCCGGACAACCTGGCGTTCGACTCCGAGGGCAACCTCTGGATCTCCACCGACGGCCAGCCCGGCACCATCGGCTACGCCGACGCGCTGCACAAGGTCACCCTCGACGGCGCCGAGCGCGGCCGCGTCCAGCAGTTCCTCGCTGTCCCCCGCGACGCCGAGACCTGCGGCCCCGTGATCCACGACCGCGACAACTCCGTGTTCGTCAACGTCCAGCACCCGGGCGAGGACGGCACCTGGGGCGCGCACACCTCCTACTTCCCGGACTTCCTGAGCCCGACCGGCCCGGTCCAGGTGGGCGACAAGGTCGCGGCCCCGCGTCCGAGCGTCGTCCAGGTGTTCAACGCCACCGGGAACAACGGCATCGGCAAGGGCGCCGGCAAGGAGAAGGGCAACAAGGGCAAGGGCAACAACGGCAAGGGCAACGGCAAGGGCCCGAAGGGCTGACCCCCGCCTCCGCGAGGACCCTCGACGAGGCCGTCACGGCCGGCGCCACCGCGTCACCGTGGCGGCCTCGCCGCGTCCGGGGCCCGTCCGCGCCCGGGCCTAGACTGGTGGCCACCATGACCTCCGTCGACTCCCTCTCCGTGGCGCGCGCCGTCGCCACCGCCCTGATCGACGCCGGCATGCGGGACGCGGTGGTCTGCCCCGGCTCCCGCTCCGCCCCGCTGGCCTACGCGCTCGCGGCCCTCGAGCGCGCCGGCGAGGTCCGCCTGCACGTGCGGGTGGACGAGCGCTCGGCCGGCTTCCTCGCCCACGGGCTCTCGCTGGCCTCGGGGCGCCCGGTGGGCGTGCTGACCACGTCGGGCACCGCCGTCGGGAACCTGCTGCCCGCCCTGATGGAGTCCTTCCACGCCGGCGTGGACGGACCACGGCCATGACATCCACGACCCTGCACTCCCCCACTTCGCCTCGTCCTCAGGAGACCGCCATGACCGCCCTTGCCACCCGCCCCCGCACCGCGTCCGCCCGGCGCACCGCCGACACCCTCCTCCACGGACCCGCCCACAGCCCCGCGGTCCTGCCCCGCGGTGAGGAGATCGCCCGGCGGGCCCGCACCGAGCAGGGGCGCGAGGAGCTGCGCCGCGTCCGCTCGCTCGCCGCCGTGATCGCCGTCGCCTGCGTCGAGGTCGAGACGGGCCGCCGTGCCCTGCGGGACCTCTCCGCCTGGCTCTCGCCCGAGGTGCTGGACAAGTTGACCCGTCGCATGGAGCTGCTGGGCGCCGTCGCGCCGACCGGGCCCGGTCGAC
>NZ_RBLN01000221.1:0-3655 GCF_003989405.1 Micrococcus sp. HSID17227
GGCCCGCGGGGCTCTCCGGCGCGGACACCACCACGGGTTCGCCGGCGTCGCCGCCCGCGCGCAGCGCCGGGTCCAGGGGAACGGTGCCCAGCAGCGGCACCTGCGTGTCCAGCACCCCGGACAGCCGCTCCGCCACCTCGGCGCCGCCGCCGGTCCCGAACACATCCAGGACGGTGCCGTCTGGCAGGGTCATCGGCCCCATGTTCTCCACGACGCCGGCCACGGTCTGGCCCGTCTGCTCCGCCAGCTGACCGGCGCGCGCGGCCACCTGCGCGGCGGCGTGCTGCGGCGTGGTCACCACGAGCAGCTCCGAGGCGGGCAGCAGCTGCGCCGTCGAGATCGCGATGTCCCCGGTGCCCGGGGGCAGGTCCACGAGCAGGACGTCCAGGTCGCCCCAGTGCACATCCGTGACGAACTGCTCGAGCGCGCGGTGCAGCATCGGCCCGCGCCAGGCCACCGGTCGGTCCGCGTCGAGGAACATGCCGATCGAGATGACCTTCACGTCCCGCACCACGGGGGGCAGGATCATCCGGTCCAGCTTCGTCGGGGTGCCGGTCACGCCCAGGAGCCCGGGGATGGAGTAGCCGTGCACGTCCGCGTCGATCAGGCCGACGGCGAGCCCGCGCGCGGCGAGCGCGACCGCGAGGTTGGCCGTGACCGAGGACTTGCCCACGCCGCCCTTGCCCGAGGCCACCGCGAGGACGCGCGTGAGCGTCCCCTCCCCGAACGGGTTCGTCGGCCGAGTCGCGCGCAGGGCGTCCTGCAGCGCCAGGCGGCGCTCGGGCTCCATGACCCCGACGCGAACGTCCACGGATTCACAGCCGGGCACGACGGCGACGGCGGCGGCCACGTCCGTCTGGATCGTCCCGCGCAGGGGGCACGCGGCGATCGTGAGCAGGACCGCGACCTCGACGACGCCCGGGGCGGTCTCCACGACCGACTCCACCATGCCGAGGTCGGTGATCGGGCGGCGGATCTCGGGGTCCTGGACCGTGGCGAGCCGTTCCAGCACCCGGCGCTCGAGGTCGGTGCGGACCTCGGGCACGGGCAGGCCCAGGGCGCTCATCGGCCGCCCCCGTCCACCGGGCCCGCACCGTCGGCGGTACCGGCCGCCGGACCGGACCCCCCGGCCTCGCGGGCCTCCTGGGCCGCGAGGGTGGCGAGCGTGGTGGTCGTGGGCTCGGCGCCGGCGTCGCCGCGCCGCGCATCCCGGCCGCGGCCCTTGGTCTTCTTGTTCTTGCGGGGCTGGGCCTCGGCGCCCGGGAGGCCGGCGCGCAGCTCCTCCCGGATCTCCTCCCGGATCTCCTCCCGGATCTCCTCCCGCAGCTCGGCGCGCAGCGCCTCGCGGAGGTCGTCCCTGAGGTCGTCCTGGACGCCGCGCAGCTCGCCGCGCACGAAGTCGCGCGTGGCGACCTCCTGGACGGCCAGCCGCAGACCGGCGATCTCGCGGGTGAGGAACTCGGTGTCGGCGAGGTTGCGCTCGGCGCGGTCACGGTCCTCGCGCAGCGCGACTTTGTCCCGGTCGTCCTGGCGGTTCTGCGCCAGCAGGAGCAGGGGTGCGGCGTAGGACGCCTGGAGGGAGAGCATGAGCGTGAGCGCGGTGAAGCCGAGCTCGGCGGAGTCGAACCGCCACTCCATCGGGCCGAACGTGTTCCAGCCCAGCCAGGCGGCGCAGAACAGCGTCATCCAGACGAGGAACTGCGGGGTGCCCATGAAGCGGGCGATGCCCTCGGTGGCCTCGCCGAAGGCGTCCGGGTTCGGGGCCAGCCGGGGCACGCGGCGCCCGCTGGCGCTCAGCGGGGTGTCCAGGCCGGTGCCGCGGCCCGGGCGCAGGTCTCGCGCGGTCTGGGTCATGCTCACACCTCCGGTGTCGTGCGGCGGCGGGCCGCGGGGGTCAGGTTGCGGGGCGGGTCTCGGCGTCGTCGAGGTCCATGGCCCGCCAGTCGTCGGGCAGGATGTGGTCGAGCAGGTCGTCCACGCTCACGGCCCCGACGACGCGGTCCTGCTCGTTCACCACGGGGATGCACGTGAGGTTGTAGGTCGCGAGCTCGCGGGTCACATGGGCGATGGGGGCGAGGTCCGAGACGGGCTCGAGGTCCTTGTCCATGATGTTGCCGATCGCCTCCGGCGGCGGGTACCGCAGCAGGCGCTGGAAGTGGACGACGCCGAGGAACCGGCCCGTCGGCGTCTCCAGGGGCGGCCGGGCCACGATCACGAGCGAGGCCAGCGCGGGGGAGATCTCCTGCTGTCGGATGGTCGCCATGGCCTCGGCCACGGTGGCCTCCGGGGGGAGGATGACCGGCACGGGGGTCATG
Organism: Micrococcus sp. HSID17227; assembly: GCF_003989405.1. Lineage (NCBI taxonomy): Bacteria > Bacillati > Actinomycetota > Actinomycetes > Micrococcales > Micrococcaceae > Micrococcus > Micrococcus sp. HSID17227. The sequence continues at coordinate 2,316 of NZ_RBLN01000221.1, forward strand.
AGCGAGCCCGCGGTGCCCTCCTCGTACTCGAGCAGGCGCCGGACGTCCTCGGCGTCCTCCGGCTCCATGCGTTCGAGCAGCAGCTCCTGCTGGGAGTCGGGCAGCTCGTGGAGCAGGTCCGCCGCGTCGTCCGGGTCCATCTCCTCCAGGACGTCGGCGGCGCGGTCGATGTCCAGCTGGGAGAGGATCTGCACCTGGTCGTCGTCGGGCAGCTCCTGGAGCACGTCCGCGAGGCGTTCGTCCTGCAGCTCGCTGGCGACCTCGACGCGGCGCTTCTCCGACATGTCGTGGAGCATGTCCGCCAGGTCGGCGGGCTTGAGGTCCTCGTGCGCGGCGAGGAAGCTCGTGGCCCCCTGCGGGTCGGCCTGCGCCGTCCAGCGGGCCTCGTCCCAGTTCAGCAGGAGGTGCTCGCCCCGCTGGGCGCGGCCGAAGGGGCCGCGGCCGACGATGCGGCGCACGTACAGGTCCGAGACCAGCCAGTCGCCGTTGCGCTGCTGCTCCAGCCCGATGTCCTCCAGGAAGGCCTCGCCCGACCCGTCGGAGAGGCGCACCTTCCGGTCGAAGAGGTCGGCGGCCACCATCTGCTCGGCGCCACGGCGGGAGAACCGGCGCAGGTTGATCAGCCCGGTCGTGATGATCCGGCCCGAGTCCATGGACGTCACCCGCGTCATCGGGACGAAGACGCGCTTCTTGCCGGGGACCTCGATCACGAGGCCGGTGGCGAACGGGGCTGCGGCGGGGCCGCGGTCCAGCACGACGACGTCGCGCAGCCGTCCCAGGCGGTCGCCGAGGGGGTCGAAGACGTCCAGGCCCAGCAGGCGGGCTACGAAGATCTTGGGGGAGCTCACCGACCCAGCCTACGGCGTGCCGGGCCGCGGCTCCGTGTCCGCGGACGGCGGACCGCCGCCCGCCCGGGCGCCGGGCCGGGCACAATGGGTCCATGTCGTTCATGATGTCCAACCCTCAGCCCGGCGCCGAGCAGGGCCTGCCCCGCGGAGAGCTGCTGGCCACCTACGCCACCTACGCGCAGGCGCGCGAGCAGGTGGACCGCCTCGCCGCCACGGACTTCCCCGTGAGCGCCGTGTCGATCGTGGGCAAGGACCTGCGGGTCGTGGAGCGGGTGCGCGGCCGGCTGAACTACGCCCAGGTGGCGTTGTCCGCGGGAGTGCGCGGCGTGTTCTTCGGTGGACTGATCGGCGTGTTCCTCTACCTGCTGGCCCCCGAGGCCGGCCCGGGGCAGATCCTCACCTCCATGCTGCTGGGCCTGGCGGTGTGGCTGATCTTCGGCGTGATCGGCTTCGCGATGCGTCGGGGCCAGCACGGCTTCGCGTCCTCGCAGG
>NZ_RBLN01000222.1:0-3647 GCF_003989405.1 Micrococcus sp. HSID17227
TCGGCGAGGATGTCCTCGATGTCCTCCACGCCGAGCGAGAGCCGCACCAGGCCGGGGGTGACGCCGGCGGCGCGCTGCTCGTCGTCGGCGAGCTGGGAGTGGGTGGTCGAGGCCGGGTGCACCACGAGCGAGCGGACGTCGCCGATGTTGGCCACGTGGTGGTGCAGGGTGAGCCCGTCCACGAACGCGGCCCCGGCCTCGCGGCCGCCCGCGATCTCGAAGGAGACGAACGCGCCCGCGCCCTTCGGCAGGTAGCGCTGGGCGCGCTCGTGCCACGGGCTGGACTCCAGGCCGGCGTAGACCACGTGCTCGACGTCGTCGCGACCCTCCAGCCAGCCCGCCACCGCGGCCGCGTTGGCCACCTGCCGCTCCATGCGCAGGGACAGGGTCTCCAGGCCGAGGTTCACCAGGAAGGCGTTGAACGGGGAGATGGCCGAGCCGTAGTCGCGCAGCAGCTGCACGCGCGCCTTCAGGATGAAGGCCAGGTTGGCGCCGAGCGGCGAGCCCACCCCGAGGTCCCGCGCGTAGACGAGGCCGTGGTAGGACTCGTCCGGCTCGTTGAAGCCGGGGAAGCGCTCGGCGTGCTGCGCGTAGTCGAACGTGCCGGCGTCGACGATCACGCCCGCGATGGCCGCGGCGTGCCCGCCGAGGTACTTCGTGGCGGAGTGGGTGACGACGTCGGCGCCGTGCTCGATCGGCCGCAGCAGGTACGGGGTGGCCAGCGTGTTGTCCACGATCAGCGGCACGCCGGCCTCGTGGGCGGCGTCGGCGACGGCGCGCACGTCCAGGACGTCCCCGCGCGGGTTGCCGAGGGTCTCGCCGAAGAACGCCGTGGTGTTCGGCCGGACGGCGGCGCGCCAGGACTCGAGGTCGTCCGGGTCGGTCACGAACGTCGTCTCGACGCCGACCTTGGCGAGGGTGTGCTTGAACAGGTTCTGCGTGCCGCCGTAGAGGCTGGCCGAGGCGACCACGTGGTCGCCGGCGCCGGCGAGGTTGAGGATCGCGAACGTCGTCGCCGCCTGACCGGAGGCCAGCAGCAGCGCGCCCACACCGCCCTCGAGCGCGGCGATCTTCTCCTCCACCGGGCCCTGCGTCGGGTTGCCGATGCGGGTGTAGAGCGGGTCGAGGTCCTTGAGCGCGAACCGGTCCGCGGCCACCTGGGCGGACGGGAAGTCGTAGGAGGTGGTCTGGAAGATCGGCAGGGCGGTCGCACCGAAGGCGTGCTGGCCGACGGCGACGCCCGCGTGGACCTGCGCGGTGGAGAAGCCCCAGGCGTCAGGGGTCGGGGTGGGCTGGTCGGTCATGGCGGACCCTCCTGAAGGGTTCAGGGGCCGGACCCGTCCGCCCTGCCCGCCGGCCGACGTGCCGATCCGGGGACCGGCGTCGTCGAGGTGCCGGTGATGACCCGGCGCCGTCGAGAGGGGCCGTGGGATCGGCCCGCGCTTGCCGGCGTCCGTTGTGGGGCCGGCCTGGTCGTCACCCGGGGCACCCCACCGCGGAAGGAGGGTTGCCGGTCAGCATGCCGGGGCCTGTTGCTGACTCTCGTGACCGTGCCTCCGAGTGTAGCCCGCCGCCCCGCCACGATTTCGTCACGCGTGTCACACGCGGATACGCTCTCCGCACGGGGGCGCCCGACCCGTCAAGGGCTCGACGCCCCTGGACTCGCACCAGGTCAACCCCCGGGGCAGCCCGGGAACGGAGAGGAACAGCGCAGTGCACACCTGTCGCATGGACCACGTGTCCTACGCCGCCGGCCCCGAGGGCCTGGACGCCACGGTCGCCCGCATCGCCGAGACGCTGGGCATCGAGCGGATCAAGGGCGGTGTCCACCCCCGCTTCGGCACGCAGAACGCCCTGTTCCCCATGGCGGGCAGGCAGTATCTGGAGGTCGTCGAGGCCCTGGACCACCCGGCCTCCCTCAGCGCGCCGTTCGGCCAGCTCGTGCGCGCCCGCACCGAGCAGGGCGGCGGCTGGATGAGCTGGGCGGTGGCCACCACGGACATCGGCCGGTTCGAGCGCCGCCTCGGCCGTGAGGCCGTCCCCGGCAACCGTCGCTTCCCGGACGGCCGGGAGCTGTCCTGGCGGCAGATCGGCGTCAAGGGAACCCTCGCGGACCCGCAGCTGCCGTTCATCCTGCGCTGGGCCGACGGTCAGGAGGACATGCACCCCTCGCAGGCGGCCGAGCCGCAGGCCACCATCGAGCGCCTGAACATCGCCGGCTCCCCCGAGCGCCTCGCCGAATGGCTCGGCGACGACGAGGACGGCCAGGTCCAGGACGTGAACATCGAGTACGTCGCGCCCTCCGGCACCCCGGGCATCGTCTCGGTCACCTTCCGCACCCCGAAGGGCGAGGTCACGCTCTGAGCGCGGGGGCGGGGCCGCTCAGCCGAGCAGCCCCGCCCGCGCCAGCAGCGGGTAGCCGACGAACCCGACGGCGTCCAGCAGCGTGTGCGCGATGACCAGCGGCATCACCCGGCGCACCCGCAGGAACACGAGCGCGAACACCACGCCCATCAGGGCGTTGCCCACGCCCGGCCCGATCCCCTGGTACAGGTGGTACGCCCCGCGCAGCAGCGCGAGGGCGAGCACCACGACGGCCGCGCGGGTCGGCAGGTACAGCCCCTCGGCGCTCACCCACGACGACGGCACGGCCGGCGCCGGATCGCGCGCCAGGCCCGCGGCGCGCAGCCGCTGCAGATACCCGAGCCGGTCGACGAGCCAGGCGCCCACGATGACCTCCTCCAGCAGTCCGTGCCGCAGCGCGGAGAGCAGCAGGACCGGCACCTGGTACCAGCTCTCCCCGAGCGCCGAGCCGACGATCGCCGTCGTGATCCCCAGGGCCCGGCCGGCGGCGTAGACGCCGAGCGTGCCCAGCCCGATGGCCGCGAACAGGCCCAGGCCCCAGGCCAGGTCGCGGCCGGGGCGACGCAGGTCGAGGCCGAGCACCCGGAACGGGTCCCGTCCGCGCAGGTGCATCAGGTGCAGCACGAGGGCCACCGGCACCAGCGCGAACCCGATGCCGAGCAGCTGGTAGGTCAGGTCGAAGGCCCAGCGGTCGGCCAGGGCCGGGTTGAGGACGGTGGTCTGCTCCCCCAGCGGGGCCTGGGTGGCCTTGTCGATGAGCTGGACGATCGCGTAGACCGCCGACTTCCCCAGGGAGAGGCCGAGGACGATCGCGATCTCCCACCGCACCGTGCGCGCCGAGGGGGCGGGCAGCGCGGGGGCGGGTCGGACGGCCGGGACGGCCGGGGAGCGGGACGTGCGCGGGGTGGCGGGCATGCCCCCAGTATCCGCCCGCCCCCTCTCCCCCGGCCGCTTTCGAACGTGTGGTAGGGCCTGTCTCCCGTTCGAAAGTCCCCATTCCCCCGATGTCACGTTCGAAAGTCCGGGCGGGCGGCGGGAGCGTTAGCGTGGTCGTGTGGTCTCCCCGCCTGCCCCCAGCGAGCTCGAGCTGGTCCACCGCGCCCTGAGGCACCTCCGCCCCGGTCTCGACCCCGCTCTCGCCCGCCGGCTCCGCACAGCCGACTGGGCCGCGGCGTCCGTGGAGGAGGGCGGGCAGTTCCACCGCGTGCTCGTGCTCGAGGACGTCGGCGTCCTCCGGATGACGCGGGCCCACGAGGTGGGGGCCGCCCCGGCCGCGCGGTGGG
>NZ_RBLN01000223.1:0-3716 GCF_003989405.1 Micrococcus sp. HSID17227
TACGTCTGCGGCAGTGTCCTCGGCGCGGTCGGTCTCGGCGGCCGGTTCCGGCGCGTCGACGACCGGGGCGTCGTCGGCGGTCGTCAGGGCCCCCTCGGCGTCGACCGGGGCGAGCCGCTCGGGCGCCTGGGCGGCCTCGCGCCGACTCCGGTCCTGGTGCTCGCGAGCGATCAGGTGCGCGAGCGCGTCGTCCGACTCCAGGTCCGCGCCCACACGCTGACCCCGGCGCACCCGCAGGATCTCCAGCAGATCGGCGTCGCGGTCGGCGGCCGGGGAGTGCGCACCCGCGGGGGTCACGGCGTCCTCGGCGTCCACGTCGTCCGTCACCGGTTCGGCCGCGGGGGCGCGGGGGACCAGGTCCCAGGCCTCCGCCTCGGACAGGGCGCGGGCCCAGGCGTTCTCGGGTTCGAGGTGGCGTCCGGCCGGGCGGAACGTCCAGAGCGCCGGCGGCTCCTCGCGGGTGGGCAGACTCCTCGCGCCGGCCACGGCGAACCGGGCGGCCACGGTCCAGCCGGCCTGGTCCTCGCGCCACGCGTCCCACTCGAGGCTCGCCTCGTCCACGCCCAGCTCGGCGAGTCGGTGCGCGGCGAGCTCGCCGAGCGTCGTGGGGCCGCCGTCCTGGACGAGGTCCGCGTAGAGGTCGGGCCCGCCGACCCAGACCTCGACGGCGCGGGCCTGTCGGGCGATCCAGTCGCGCTCGGCCAGGACGGGGTGACCGTAGGTGCGGATGCGCGAGAACGCGTTCCCGCTCTCCCGGGCGACCTGCTCCACGGAGGCGCCCGCACGGATGCGCTGCTGGATCTCCCGGGGGGTGAGGGGCTCGGCCTCGTGGGTCGCGGCGGCCTTGATGGACTCCTGGTCGGTCAGCGGCGCCGGGGTCGGGCCGTCTGCGGTCTCATCGTCGGCCGCGGGCTGCGGGTCGATGCGGGGGGTGAGCGCGAGGTCCTCGTCCGGACGGGTCGGGCCGGAGGGCACGTCGGGAGCCCGCTCGCCCTCCTCCGCGGCATCGTCGGCGTGCATCGTCGCGTCCACCGGTCCCTCGGCGTCCTCGTCGCCCGTCCCGGGGACGTCCGTCTCCGTCATGTCGTGCCAGGCCGCGGGGCCGCCCTCGGCCGGTCGCACGGCCTCGGGCGCAGCGCCCTCGATGACCAGCCGGCGCAGATAGGGGGAGAGGGCGAGCGTGTGCTCCTCACCCTCGGGCCCCGACAGGCGCAGCGCGTCGCCGTCCTCGGTGGGTCCGGTCAGTCGCAGCTCTGCCATGGCGGTGGTCCCTCCCACATCGTGTTCTGGTCACCGGGCATGTGGACGCCCGGCCGGGCATGCCCCGATCCTAGCCGCCGTGCCGCAGACCACGGCCCGGGCGAGGGACGAGCGGCCGCGGGAATCCGCCCTGGGCGAGCGTGCCCGTCAACATTTGGCACGGGTTCGGCCATGGTGCACAATCTACGCGCAACGGCGCAGGCCGGTGACGCGTGGTCCGCCCACGACGCCGTCCGCGCAGTGCCGGCACCGGTCCCGGTGCCGTCCCCCACCAGCGGAGCGTGAAACCCCATGGCCACTGACTACGACGCCCCTCGCAAGAACGAGGAAGAGCTGAGCCAGAACTCCATCGAGGAGCTGAAGGCACGGCGCACGGACACCCAGTCCGCCGTCGTGGACGAGGACGAGGCGGAGGCCGCCGAGGGGTTCGAGCTGCCTGGCGCCGACCTCTCGGGTGAAGAGCTGATGGTGCGGGTGCTGCCCGCCCAGTCGGATGAGTTCACCTGCGCCTCCTGCTTCCTGGTCCGCCATCGCTCGCAGGCCGCGCGTGAGAAGAACGGCCTGATCTACTGCAGCGACTGCGAGGGCTGAGCCCCCGCCGCCGGGGCGGTCAGCGGTCCTCGGCCGCCCCCTCCTGCCGGGCCATGGCCCCGCCGAGGGCCGCGACCAGCTCCTCCGGACGCCGGGTGCTGGTCAGCCAGTAGGGCGTGCGGTCGCGCTCGTCGGTCAGCTGGATCCGCACGACGGGCCCGATCCAGCCGCGCAGGTTCACGAAGGCCAGCCCGTGCAGCAGCGGGCCGCGCTGGGCCCGGGCGTCCTCGCCGCGATACCCCGTGACCTGACCGACGTGGTGCCGTTCGATGCTGGCGCGGCCCACCTGGAGGGTGCGTTCGCGCACCACGATGCGCGGGGTGGTGGCCACCAGGAGCAGGGCCTCGACGGCGAAGAACACGACGGCGGCGGCGATGCCCAGCCCGAGGTCGATCGGCGCGAACACGAGGATCGTCAACGCCGCCAGCATGAGCGCCACGGCCCAGACCCCCGGGGAGGGCGTCAACCGCTCCTCGAACAGGACCGGATCGGGTCCCGCCGCAGCGCCCTCGGGGGCGCGGCGGGAGGCATCGGCGACGGGGTGCTGCTGGGGATCACGCATGGGTCCCAGCTTCCCACATCCGGACTCCGGTCCCGCCGCGCGGCACCGGCGAGGGCGCCCGCCCGACCGCCTCGACGCGGCCCCGGGCCGACGGGTGCTCGTGTAGGGTCGGGCCTCGTGACCGACTCCGCCGAGCTGCCCGTGCCACTGGACGCCCTCGATCCGGGCCTGGCCCCGCCCGCCTACGCGCAGCCGGGCGACGCGGGCGCGGACCTGCGCACCGCCGTCGACGTGACCCTGGCCCCGGGCGAGCGCGCCCTGGTGCCGACCGGCGTGGCGTTGGCCATCCCGGAAGGCCACGCGGGGTTCGTGCACCCCCGCTCGGGTCTCGCGGTCCGTCGCGGCCTGACCATCGTCAACGCCCCGGGCACCATCGACGCCGGCTACCGCGGCGAGATCAAGGTGCCCCTGATCAACCTGGACCCGACCGAGCCGATCGTGCTGCGCCGCGGCGACCGGATCGCCCAGCTCGTGCTGCAGCCGGTTGTGCGCGCCCGCTTCGAGCCCGTGGACGTGCTGCCCGACTCCGAGCGCGGGGCCGGCGGCTTCGGCTCGACCGGCGGCTTCACCGCCGACACCACCCCTGGGAGGACGTCGTGATCTTCGGACGCAACCGCACCGTGCGCCACGAGCAGGTCAGCCTGCCGGACGAGCTGCTGGAGGAGCGCGACCTCGAGATCGCCGCCGCGCCGGCAACCGCCGACGTCGGTCCGCACGACGTCGCCACCCGCCCGGATCCCGCCGGCATGATCGACCTGGGGTCGCTGCGCCTGAGGGCCGTCCAGGGCATGAAGCTGCGCCTCGACGTCGAGGACGCGACGAAGCGGATCGTCGCCGCCACCATCAGCCTCGGACGCTCGGCCCTGCAGGTCCAGGCGTTCAGCGCCCCCCGTCGCACGGGTCTGTGGGACGACCTGCGCGCCGAGCTGCACGACTCCCTGTCGACCACGGCCCACGCGACCGTGCAGGAGCAGACCGGCCGTTTCGGCGTCGAGATCCTCACGCGCGTGCCGGCGGCGCTGCCGGACGGCTCGCCGGGGTGGAACGTCGCCCGGTTCGTGGGCGTGGACGGACCGCGCTGGTTCGTCCGCGGCGTGTTCCACGGCGAGGCCGCCTTCCAGCCGGAGGCCGCCGAGCCGCTGGAACAGGTGTTCTCCGACCTGGTCGTGGTGCGGGGCGACGAGCCGCTCCCGCCGCGCGAGCTGCTGCCCCTGCGTCCGCCGCCCAACGCCCGCCCGAGATCGGACGCGCGCCGCGTAGGGAAAGAGCCGCTCCGCCTGTGCAGATCTCGGGGGCCGCGTCT
>NZ_RBLN01000224.1:0-3866 GCF_003989405.1 Micrococcus sp. HSID17227
GGTCGCCGGCGTCGAGGGTGTCCCGCTGGTTGATGGTGAGCACGAACATGGTGGTCGATTCTGCCAGCCCGCAGACGACGCCGGCCGCCCACCCCGAGGGGTGAGCGGCCGGCGTCGCGCGCGTGGGTGGTGCGAGCTCGGCGTCGCTGCCGCAGGCCGCGCAGCGCCACGTCGACGGCGACGCGCGGGTCCTCGACGGCGCCGATCAGCTCGTCGCCCGCGGCGCGCTGGAACGGGAGCACGACGGCGTCGTCCAGCCCCGGCACGTCCTGGAGGGCGCGCAGGAACGTGTCCACGCGGTCGCCGGCGTCGAGGGTGTCCCGCTGGTTGATGGTGAGCACGAACATGGTGGTCGATTCTGCCAGCCCGCAGACGACGCCGGCCGCCCACCCCGAGGGGTGAGCGGCCGGCGTCGCGCGCGTGGGCGGTGCGGGGATCAGCGGCCCTGGGGCTCGTCCGTCGCCTCGCCCTCCTCGGTGGCCGGCTGTGCCTCCTCGGTGTCCACGTCGCGCCCCTGGGGCTCGTCGGTCGGGGACTCCTCGCCCTGGGCGTCGAAGCGCTGGATGGACGCCTCGAGCTCGGCCTCGGCGGCCGCGCGGCCCTCCCAGCCCTCGGCCTTGACCCACTTGCCCGGCTCCAGGTCCTTGTAGCGGGTGAAGAAGTGCTCGATCTCCTGCTTGAGGGACTCCTCCACGTGCTCGAGCTCGGTGATGTGGTCGTAGCGCTTGTCCGCCGGGACGCACAGCAGCTTGGCGTCGCCGCCGCCGTCGTCGGTCATGTTGAACACGCCGATCGGGCGGGCCTCGACGACGCAGCCCGGCACCAGGTCGAAGCCCGGCAGGTACACGAGGGCGTCCAGCGGGTCGCCGTCCTCGCCGAGGGTGTTCTCGAAGTAGCCGTAGTGCGTGGGGTACTGCATGGAGGTGAAGAGCACGCGGTCCAGGCGCAGGCGGCCGGTCTCGTGGTCGAACTCGTACTTCACGCGGGAGCCCGCGGGGATCTCGATGGTGACGTCGTGCGCCATGACTCTCCTTCGCACAGAGGGTGGGGTGTCCGGGCGGCGCGGCGTCGCCCGGCGGTGCTGCCGTCAGCCTACCGGGGGCGTCCGTCATGATGGACGCATGGGACAGGTGGACACGGGGCGCGCTGGGCGTCGGGATCGACGCACGGAACGCCCCCGGAGCCGCTCGCTCCCCGCCGTCCTCCTGGCCGCACTCGCGGCCGTCCTGGTCGCCTGCGGTCCCGTGACCGCACCGCCGGCCCCGTCGAGCGCGTCCGCCTCGTCGACGACCGCCGCGCCGACGTCATCGTCCCCGTCCGCCGGCCCCACCGCGGCCGAGGTGGCGGCCGCCGTCGAGCCGGGGCTGGAGACGTCCCCGGGCACGGTCTCCGCCGAGTTCCGCGACCTGGCCACCGGCGAGGTGCTGTACGCGCGGGACGCGGACGAGCCCGTGGCCCCCGCGTCCTCGCTCAAGGTGCTCGCCGCCGCGGCCATCGTCTCCGCCCTGGGTCCTGAGACGACCCTGCAGACCACCGTGGTGGCCCAGCCCACCGCGGACGACGCGGCCACCGAGCTGGTGCTCGTGGGCGGCGGCGACGTGCTGCTGGGCACGGGCGCCTCGGACTCGACGCACGTCTCCGGCCGCGCGGGCCTGCGCACTCTCGCGGAGCGGACCGTGGCCGGGCTGGTCGAGGACGGCGTCACCGGGCAGGTGGTGGTCAGCACGGACCTGCGGCTCTTCACGGACCGCACGGCCCTGAACCCGCGCTGGACGTCGGACATCCCGGAGAGCGGCAACATCGCGCCGGTGCAGCCGTTGGCCACCTACGGCGGCCGTGAGGCCCCCGGCACCGGGGAGGACCGCATCGAGGCCCCGGCGCAGTTCGCCGCCCTCACCTTCCAGGCCGCGCTCGACGACGCGGTGGCCGCCTCCGGCGCCGACCTCGAGGTGGGTCTGCGGGACACGATCCCGGCCACCGAGGTGCCGCGCTCCACGGTCCTCGCCGCCGCCCCCGTCGCGGCGGTGGAGTCCGCGTCCGTGGGGGAGCAGGTCGCGTACCTGCTGGCCCACTCGGAGAACCAGGTGGTCGAGGCCCTGGCCCACACGGCCGCGCCCGCCGCCGACCTGCCCGCCACCCACGAGGGCGCCACGCAGCTGCTGACGGCCACCGCCGAGGACCTCGGCGTGGACACCGCCGGGATGGCGCTCGTGGACTCCTCGGGCCTGTCCCCGGACAACCGCGTCAGCGCGGGCCAGCTGGCCGGCGTCGTGGCCGGGGTGGCCCGCACACCCGCCCTGGGCACCGTGCTGGAGGGCCTGCCGCGGCCCGGCGAGGACTCCACCCTGGGCGACCGGTTCCCGGATGCCCCCGCGCGGCAGGCCGTGGCCGCGAAGACCGGCACGCTCGACCAGACGGTCTCCCTCACCGGCACCGTCACCACGACGTCCGGGCGGGTCCTCGCGTTCAGCATCATCTGCTCGGATCTGCAGTGGAAGTTGGAGCCCGCGCGCGCGGCGGTCGATGAGGCCGTCAGCGCCGTCGCCGGGCTCTGATCCGAGGTCCGGGGCCTGTGATCTGATGGAGCCCATGAGCGACGACCACGCGACCGACCGCCCCCGCGCCGCCGCGGACGCCGCGCCGGGCGCCCCCGCCGAGCCGACCCCCGCCGTCGCCCACCCGGTGTACTGCGCCTTCGCAGCACGGACCGCACGGTCCCTCGCCGCCGCCGGCCCCCGGTTCACGCCGCGGGAGGCGACGCGCGAGGCAGAGGGCCTGCGCGCCGCCGCGGAGGCCGCCGTGCCGCACGTCCACCGCCTGACCGGGCTCGAGGCGGCACGGGACCTGCGCGACTCGCAGGTGCTCGTGGTGGACCGCCCCACCTGGTCGCGCGCCGCCACCCAGTCCTTCGCCACCCTGCTGGACCCCACGTTCGCGCATCTGCGGGACACCCGGCCCCGCGAGCACGCCGCCGCCACCACCCGCGTCACCCGGCACGCCACCGCCCTGGAGATGGGCGGGATCCTCGCCTGGATGTCCGGGAGGATCCTCGGCCAGTACGACCCGTTCATCGCGCTGCCCGGCCCCGGGGGGACGGCGGCCGGCCCCGCCGGCGGACGCCTGCTGCTCGTGGCCCCGAACGTCGCGCAGGTGCGCGCGGAGATCAACGTGGACCCGGCGGACTTCCGCCTCTGGGTGTGCCTGCACGAGCAGACCCACCGCGTGCAGTTCGCGGCCGCGCCCTGGCTGCGCGAGCACCTGCGGGCCGAGATCACGGCGCTCACCGTCGGCCTGTTCGACAAGGCCGAGTCCCTGCCCGAGCGCCTGCGCACCGCGCTCGCGGCGGCGAACCCGCTGGGTCGGGAGGCCGACGCCGGCCGGACTGGGGCGCGGGACGGACACGACGCGCAGGACGCGGCCCCGGCCCGCCCCACGCCGGGCCTGCTCGGTGCGATCCAGGACGAGGAGGACCGGGAGCGCCTGTCCCGGCTGACGGCCGTGATGTCCCTGCTCGAGGGGCACGCGAACGTGGTGATGGACGGCGTCGACTCCTCCGTCGTGTCCTCCGTCAAGACCATCCGCCGCCGCTTCGACGAGCGCGGCGACCGCCGCTCGCCCCTGGACCGCATGCTCCGCCGCGTGCTGGGCATGGACGCGAAGATGGCCCAGTACCGCGACGGCCAGAGGTTCGTGGCCGCCGCCGTGGCCCAGCTCGGCATGGCCGGGTTCAACGTGGTCTGGGACGCCCCCGAGCTGCTGCCGAGCGAGGCCGAGCTCCACGCCCCCGAGACGTGGGTGGCCGGCATCCGTGCCCAGGCCCGAGGCGCGGTACCCGCGGCCGACGCCGGCTGTCCGGGCCGGCGGAG
>NZ_RBLN01000022.1:0-19567 GCF_003989405.1 Micrococcus sp. HSID17227
TTGCTGCTCGGCCCGGGCCGCGCCGCCGTCGCCGGCCTGGACGTCGCCACGCTGTCCGAGGGACTGCGCTGGCACCCCGACCCCGCGGAGGGCGGCCCCGTCCGTGCCCTCGGCGTCGACGTCTGGACCCACCTGAGCCCGGTGCCGGCCCCGCGCCTGCCCACCGCCCCCGCCCCGACCCGTTTCCAGGAGGACTGAGTGTTCACCGGCATCGTCACCCATCTCGGCACCGTCGTCGCCCTCGAGCACGACGCGGCCGCCGACACCGCCCTGCTGACCCTCGACGCCGGCGGCGCCCTCGACGGGCTGCCCGCCGGCGGCTCGCTCGCCGTCGACGGCGTGTGCCTCACGGCCCTCGACGAGCCCACGGAGCGCCCCGGCGTGTTCCGTGCCGACCTCATGGGCCAGACGCTGCGCATGACCAGCCTCGGCGACCGCGCCCCGGGGGACCGGGTCAACCTCGAGCGCTGCCTGCGCCCCACCGACCACCTGGACGGGCACGTGGTCCAGGGCCACGTGGACGGGACCGGCGAGGTCCTCGCGGTCACCCCGCACGGGGCCTGGACCACTCTGCGCATCGGCCTGCCCGCCCGCCTGGCCCGCTACGTCCCCGCGCAGGGGGCCATCGCCCTGCAGGGCGTCTCCCTCACCGTCACCGCCGTCTCCGACCCGGGCGCGGCCGCGCACTGGTTCGAGGTCGGCATCATCCCGGCCACGCTCGAGGCCACCACCCTGGGCGCCCTGCGGCCGGGCAACCGCGTCAACCTCGAGACCGACGTCCTCGCCCGGTACGCCGAGCGTCTCGCGCTCATCCCGTCCGCCCCCGCCGCACCCACCGAGGAGGCCCGCCCGTGAGCGAGCACATCCGTCTGGACCCCGTCCCCGCGGCGATCGCCGCGATCGCCGCCGGCCGGCCCGTCGTCGTCGTGGACGACGCCGACCGCGAGAACGAGGGCGACCTGATCTACGCGGCCGCCCTGGCCACCGACGAGGTCACCGCCTTCACCGTCCGCCACACCTCGGGCGTCATCTGCGCGCCCCTGCCGGCCGGCCTGGCCGACCGCCTGGCCCTGCCGCCCATGACCACCGTCAACGAGGACCCCAAGGGGACCGCCTACACCGTGAGCGTGGACGCCGCCGCCGGCGTCACCACCGGCATCTCCGCCGCCGACCGCACCCGCACCCTCCGCGTGCTCGCCGACCCCGGTGCCGCCCCCGGTGACCTGACCCGGCCCGGTCACGTGTTCCCCCTGCGCGCCGTCCCCGGCGGCGTCCGGGCCCGCCGCGGCCACACCGAGGCCGGCGTCGAGCTGTGCCGCCTGGCCGGCGTCGCGCCCGTGGCCGCCATCGCCGAGCTCGTCCACGACGACGGCACCATGATGCGCCTGCCCGCCCTGCGGGAGTTCTCCGACGAGCACGATCTCGTCCTCATCTCCATCGAGGACCTCGTGGCCCACCTGGAGGAGACGACGCCGGCCCTGACCGCCGTCCCCGCCGAGGCCACCCTGCCGACCCGGCACGGCCTGTTCCGCGTGAGCGTGCACGTGGACGCCGAGACCGGGGCCGAACACCTGCTGCTCGTGGCGGGGGAGACCGACCCGGAGCGTCCCCTCACCGTCCGCGTGCACTCGGAGTGCCTCACCGGCGACGTCCTCGGCTCCCTGCGCTGCGACTGCGGCCCCCAGCTCGAGGACGCCCTGGCCCGCGCGGCGATCGAGGGCGGCGCCGTCCTCTACCTCCGGGGCCACGAAGGACGCGGCATCGGCCTGGCGAACAAGATCCGCGCCTACCGGCTCCAGGAGGAGGGGATGGACACCGTCGAGGCCAACCTCGCCCTCGGTCTGCCCGCCGAGGCGCGCGACTGGGCCGGGGCCGCCGCCGTCCTCACGGCCGCCGGCCATCGGCGCATCCGCCTGGTCACCAACAACCCCGCGAAGGTCGCGGGGCTGCGGGCGGCCGGCATCGACGTCATCGAGCGTGTCCCGGCCCCCACGCCCGTCACCGAGCACAACGTCGTCTACCTGCGCACCAAGCGGGACCGGATGGCCCACGCCCTGGCGGACCGCGTGCTCGAACCGCCGACGGCCACCGGCGGCCCCGCCACGCCGGCCGATGACCCGACCACCGACCCGACCCACCCCACCCACCAGGAGGACACCCCATGAGCGGCGCCGGAGCCCCGACCTTCACCCCCGACCCCGCCGCTGCGAGCGGCCTGAACGTGGCGATCGTCGCCGCCCAGTGGCACACGGAGATCATGGACGGACTGATCGCCGGGGCGCAGGCCGCCGCAGCGGACCTGGGCCTGGAGCCCGTGCTCGTGCGCGTGCCCGGCACCGTCGAGCTCACCGTCGCTGCGGCGCGGCTGGCGGAGCGCTTCGACGCCGTCGTGGTCCTCGGCGTCGTGGTGCGCGGGGACACCCCGCACTTCGACTACGTGTGCCAGTCCGTGACCCAGGGCGTGACGGAGGTCTCGGTGCGCACCGGCGTTCCCGTGGGCTTCGGCGTGCTCACCGTGGACACCGAGCAGCAGGCCCGCGACCGGGCGGGCCTGCCCGGATCCCGAGAGGACAAGGGACGCGAGGCCCTCGAGGCGGCCGTCCTCACCGAGCTCGCGCTGCGCTCGGTCACGCCACGGGACTGAGGGTGGCCGGGCGGGGCTGCCTGCTGGGTCGGCTGCTCTCGACGTGGACCCTGTCCCCGGGGCCGGTGGGGTGATCGCAGGCCGGTCAACCGGGCCCGTCCGGAACGCCGGCAGCCCCGCGCCGTCATGGATGGGGTCGGCCGGAGGGCGCGGGGACCCGACGATAGAGGCGGAGACGCGAAGCCCCCGCCCTTCGTCTCGCTCGCGGCATCCACAGCTCGTCGTCCACTGCCCCGACCGTCAGGGCGGGCCGTTGACCCCCAACGCGTTCACCGCCGCAGACGGGTGATCTATGCGGCCCGCCCCGCCTCGGACGACTGCGTCGGGGTGCACGGAGCCTGCCGCAGCGTGGCCGCGTTCAAACAGTCCATGGCCCTGCTGGGAGCTGCGCGAGACCGGGCTGCTGCTCACCCCCCTGGTGCCGGCCCGCTCCATCGTCCCCGGTGCACGTCTGGCCTGCGACTGGCTGGGCCACTATGAGAAGCGCGAACCCGTCGCCTCCGCCTACGCCGACCTGGCCGGCCTCATCTTCGAAAGGATCACCGCATGAACGAGAAGCAGCTTGAGCCCGACCTGAGTCTGCGAGCACAGCGACGCAAGCCCACCCCGGCCCCCCAGACCCCGGCTCCCGGAGCGGTGATCCCCGCAGAACCGGCAACGACCTCGGACCCGGCCGGTGGGTATGCGCCCCTGGCGCGGCGTGGGGCGCCGACCGCGGCCCTGAACGTGCGAGTGCCCGAAGCGATCCGCGACGCGGTGCGTCGAGAGGCCGCCACGAACCCGGCAACGCCCAGCCAGGCCGCGGTCATCGAAGCCCTAGTTGTAGGAGGGCATGACGTTGTTGACTCGGGTCGGTGCCAGTGAGGCCGGAGGGGCGTCTCCGCAGGAGGTATGAGGCCGATGATAGTTGTAGTGGTTCACCCACACCTGAAGGGCCTCACGCCGAGCTTGCTCTGAGGTATACGGGCGGGCGTAGAGGACCTCATCGACCATCAGCCGGTTGTAGCGTTCGACCTTCCCGTTATGGCGCGGGGTGTAGGGGCGGATCCGGTGGTGCCGGCCCCCGAGCGAGACCACCTTGGCGGTGAAGTCCGCGGCCCGGTAGTTGTTGCCGTTGTCCGTGATCACCCTGTCGATCCGGATCCCGTGGGCGGCGAAGAACGCGCGGGCCCGGCAGAAGAACCCGATCGTGGTCACCGCCTTCTCGTCCTCCAACGCCTCGGTGTACGCCAGGCGGGTGTACCCGTCGATCGCCGAGTGCAGGTAGGTGTAGCCGACCCGCCGGCCTGCACCACGCTTGGAAGCACGGCCTGCTTCACTGTCACGTCCGTGAGCACGCCAGCCGCCCCCGTCTGGGATCTTCCCGATCTTCTTCACATCCAGGTGCACCATGTGCCCCGGGCCGCGGGCGGTGATCTTCTGCGGTCGTTGGCGCAGGTCTTCTCCGGCCGGGGTCAGGTCCCGTAACCGGGAGATCCCGAGTCGGTGCAGCCACCGTCCCACGGTACGAAGACACACCCGGTGGCCCTCGGAGACGAGGTGGTGATGGATGCGGCGGGCTGACCACTTCTCCCTGCGACGCAGGGTCTGGATCTGGGCCACCACCTCGGGGTCGAGCTGGGCAGGTGAACGGCGCGGACGGCTGGGCCGGTCGAGCAGCCCGGCCTCGCCCTCGGCGCGGTAGCGGGCCACCCAGGTGGCCACCGTGGGCCGGCTCACCCGGAACTCGGCGGCCACGTGGGACTGCGGGATCCCGTCGTGCAGGTGGCGGTGGACCATCCTGAGACGGCCGGTCGGGGTCAGGGGTGCGTTAGCGTGAGTCATGAGCGGGTCTCTTCTGGCAGGTGGGTTGTTGAGGAACTTCCATCCTGCGGGAGAGGCCCGCTCGTCTCATCTCAGCCCGTACCCCGTGGCAAGAACCTCATCACCCACAACACCTAGGGCATGTCTGACAATCGTTTGGACCATGCGATCACAGCATTCAGGACCACAGCGGACCGGTAGACGATCGCGTACTTGTCATACCGGGTCGCCAGGCCCCGCCACTGCTTCAGGTGCGCGTACTGGCGCTCGATGACATTGCGGCCCTTGTAGGCGGCCGCGTCGAGGCCAATGGGGCGCCCGCCGCGGGCACCGCGCCGTCTGCGGTGGCCCTGCTGGTCGGCCGGTTCAGGGATGACCGCTTTGATCCCACGGGCGCGTAGGTGGGTGCGGATCGCCCGGGAGGAGTACGCCTTGTCGCCCAGCACGGCCTCGGGGCGGGTCCGGGGCCGCCCTACTGGCCGGGTCACGCGCAGCTGCTCCAGAAGAGGAAGCAGCATCGGGGAGTCCCCTGCCTGGCCGGGGGTGATCAGGCTGACCAGCGGCAGCCCGGTCCCATCGACGAGCTGATGGATCTTCGTGCTCAGCCCGCCACGGGAGCGCCCGATGCCGTGATCGGCCGGCTCCTCACGCGGATTCTTGTAGTTCGACCCATCCCCCTGTGTGGCGGGTGATGTTCGTCGCGTGCTGATGCGCGCGGGCGATCGTGGAGTCCACCGAGACCGACCAATCGATCAGGCCTTCGGCGTCAGCGGCGGCGGTCAGCGTGGCCAGCACCGTGTCCCATGTGCCTTTTTCGGCCAAGCGCCGATGCCAGGTCCACACGGTCTGCCAGGGCCCGTAGACCTCGGGCAGATCCCTCCAAGCGATTCCGCACCGGTACCGGTAGATGATCGCCTCCACCATGGTGCGGGCGTCGGCGAACGGCCTGCCGGCGCGGCCGGTCCGGGTCGGGAGCATCGGGGCGATCAACTCCCATTGGGTGTCAGAGAGCATCTGGAACCGGGACATGTCCCCAGGGTCTCAGCTGACTCGTGCATCTATTCTCAGACACGCCCTAGGTCGCGGGCGAGTACCGCCGGGTAGCTCGGGCCCTCGAGGAGTGTCATGAGGATGCGGGAGCGGGTCGGGTCGGCCATCGCCCGGCCCAGCCGGTTCATCACGTCCAGCCGCGAAGCAATAGTCAGCATGCGCTGACCATACAGAACCTGCTGACCTCTCGTGTGTGGCTCCCGCTGCTGATATCTGCATAGGTGTATGGTCGTGGCATGAGTGTGACGCCGTTGGATTCGTGTCAGGTCACCGCCGTCCATCCGGAGAAGGTGGCGCTGACCCGGGAGAGGATCCCCGACGAGCGCGAGGCCGGCAGGTTGGCCGGGCTGTTCAAGCTCCTGGGGGACCCGCGCCGTGCCCGGGTGCTGTATGCGTTGCTGGAGGCCGGCGAGCTGTGCGTGTGTGACCTGGCGGCGTCGGTCGATGTCGCGGAGGCGTCGGTGTCCCAGGTGCTGCGGGTGCTGCGTTCCGCTGGGGTGGTCGAGAACCGCCGGGAGGGGCGGATGGTGTACTACCGCCTCGCTGACGGGCATGTGCGGATGCTGCTGGACGTCTCCCGTGAGCACGCCCGCCACGAGGGGCAGGGCTGATGGGGGCGGGACACAGCCATGCCCCGGCGACCGGGCATGCCGGTGGCCGCTACCGTCGGCGGCTGGCGGGGGCGTTCGCCCTGACGGCGGGCTTCTTCCTGATCGAGCTGGTCGCGGGGCTGGTGTCGGGGTCGTTGGCGCTGCTGTCGGATGCCGGGCACATGGCTGCCGATGTGGTGGTGCTGGGTGCGGCGCTGCTGGCGACGCGCATCGCGAGCCGGCCGGACTCCACGGGGCGACGCACCTATGGCTCCTACCGGGCCGAGGTGTTCGCCTCGGCGTTGGCGGTGCTGGCGATGCTCGCGGTCGGGGTGTACGTGGTGGTCGAGGCCATCAGCCGGCTGGGCGACGCGCCGGAGGTGGCCTCCGGCGCCATGCTCGCGGTCGGCTTCGCCGGCCTGGTGATCAACATCATCTCCATGCTGCTGCTGCGCAGCGGGGCCAAGGACAGCCTGAACGTCAAGGGCGCCTACTACGAGGTGATCGCCGACGCCGCCGGGTCGGTGGGTGTCATGGTCGCCGGCGTGCTGATCATCCTCACCGGCCAGCCGATCTGGGACGTCGTGGTCGCGGCGCTCATCGCGGTCTTCGTCATCATCCGGGCGGTGGTTCTGGGCAGGCAGGTGATCGCGGTGCTGGGCCAGCACGCCCCGGAAGGGGTGGACCCGGAGGACGTCGCCGGTGACCTGGACGCGGTCGAGGGGGTGGAGGAGGTCCACGACCTGCACCTGTGGACCCTGACGTCGGGGATGAACGTGGCCACGGCCCACCTGGTCGCTGACCAGGGCGCGGACCACGGCGCCGTGCTTGCCGGCGCGCGCCGGGTGCTGCGCGACCGTTACGGTATCGCCCATGCCACCTTGCAGGTGGAGGGCGCCGGCAGCGACGGCTGTCACGACCTGAGCTGGTAGCACTCGGCACGGAAGCCCGCTCGCGAGAGCCGCACATGCTTGAGCAACGTCTTAGGAGCGCGCGATGACCGCGAAGCACGGCAAGGGCCCCGGGCCGGACGAGGGCCAGCGGCCGGCCCGGCGCGGGGTGGTGCTCACCCTGCTGGGGATCGGTCTGGTCGCCGCGGCTTACGTGGTGACGATCGTGGTCATGGTGGTGCGGTGACGCGGCCCAAACGGACCGCGGCCTCATGGCGGCGCCGCAAGGCGGTCATCGCGTCGTCCAGTGCTGTCCTCGTCGGGTCGAGCACGTAGAGGTCGTGAAGACGTCCAGATATAGGCCTGGGACGGGAGTTCTTGCATCGACTGAACTCCCCGGTGGTTGCAGGTCCGATACGCAGGGGTGCCAGTAAGTAGGGCTGATCGGCGCCCATTTTCTTGTCTCGCGCCCCGGGGCGAGGCGGTCCCCTATCGGTGTCCCTGTGTGCGGGGCAGGTTCACGCCGCGCAGCAGGAGAGCTTGGCGATGTCGGTGGTGAAGGCCTGCGCGGTGAGCTTGAGGCCTTCGGCCATGGTCAGGTAGGGGCTCCAGAGGTTGGCGACCTGGCTGGTGGTCATGCCGGCCTCGAGCATGTAGACCCCGGCGGCGGCGAGGTCGCCGGCGTCCTGGGCCAGGGCGGTAATGCCGATGATGCGGCCGGTGTCGGCGTCGGTGACCATCTTGATGAACCCGCGGGTGTCGCGGTTGACGATCGCGCGTGGGACGTGCGCGAGTGACAGGACACGGCTGTCGTAGCGGATCCCGGCAGCGGAGGCCTGCCGTTCGGTCATCCCGACGGCGGCCAGGGCGGGGCTGGTGAACACGACCCGGGGCAGGTGGCGGTAGTCGACCTCGAGGCCGGCGCCGGTGAGGGCGTTGTCGGCGACGAGGGCGCCGTGGGCCGCGGCGACGTACACGAACTGACGGTGGGCGGTGACGTCACCGGCAGCCCAGACGCGCGGGTTGGTGCTGCGCAGATGGCTGTCGACAACCACCTCGCCGTGGTCGCCGGTGCGCACGTCGACGGTGTCGAGACCGAGCGTGGCGGTGACCGGGCGGCGCCCGGTGGCGACGAGTACCTCGGCCGCCCGGAGTTCCTGTGAGCCGTCAGTGGTGGTGGCAGTGACCGTGACCTCGCCGGTGGCCGGGTCGCGGCGGACCGCGCTGGGCACCGCGCCGCGGATGATCTGGATGCCTTCGTCCGTGAAGATCTCATCCAGGGCGGTGGACGCCTCGGGTTCTTCCTGGGACGCCAGCCGTGAGCGGACCAGCATGGTGACCCGGACGCCGAGCCGAGCGAAGAGCTGGGCCTGCTCCATCGCGACGTAGCCGCCGCCGATGACCAGCAGCGACTCCGGGACGTGGTCCAGTTCCATCGCGGTGGTCGAGGTCAGGTAACCGGCCTCCTGCAGGCCGGGGACCGGCGGCGCCCAGGGCCTGGAGCCGGTGGCGATGAGGTAGTGCGCGGCCCGGACCGTCTCCACCGTGCCGTCAGGGCCGGTGACGCGCAGTGCCGGCTCGCTGGGTGTGCCGACGAACGTGGCGTCCCCGGGGTGGAGATCCCATCCGTACTCGGTGGCCAGGTCCAGGTACTTCTCGCCACGCAGTGACCCGACGAGCCGATCCTTGCCGGCGATCAAGGCGGGCATGTCGACCGGCCGGACTTCGGGGAGCGGCAGGCCGGGGAACCGGGAGGCGTCGAGTGTGACGTGGCGGGCCTCGGCGGTCGCGAGCAAGGCCTTGGAGGGCACGCACCCGGTGTTCACGCAGGTACCGCCGACGGTGCCACGCTCGATCATCACCACCCGTCTGCCGAGGTTGGTGGCGCGGATCGCGGCCGCGAACGCCGCCCCACCGAACCCGATCATTGCCAGGTCATACGACCTGCTGTTAGCCGTTGCCGTCATGAACTCCTCCTTCATCGCCCTCAGGATCGACCTTCCAGTGCACTGGAAGGTCAAGGGGGAGAATGAGTGGCATGCGGATCGGTGAGGTGGCTCGGGCGTCGGGCACGACGAGCAAGACCCTGCGGTACTACGAGGAGGTCGGGCTGCTACCCGCCGCGGACCGCACCCCGGCGGGCTACCGGGACTACGGCGCCGAGGTGCTCGACCGGCTGGACTTCATCCGCCGGGGGCAAGCGGCCGGGCTGACCCTGGCCCAGATCGGTCAGGTGCTGGACATCCGCGACCGGGGGCAGGCCCCCTGCCGGCACGTCACCGACCTGCTCGACACCCGCCTTGATGTGATCGACCGGCAACTCGCCGAGCTCGCGCAGCTACGCACCACGATCGCCGACCTGCGCGAGGACGCCGCCGCCGGCGACCCGGCCACGTGCTCCCCCGAGGATGTCTGCCGCTACCTGTGACACCGAAGTTCACGGGCCCGTGGCAGCGCATGGCGGCCCACTCTGTTGCGTTGGGGTGTTAGACCTTTCGCAACGGTTCTGTTGCGCGGGGTGCACCCTATCGCGACGCCTATTCCTCCGGCCTGCCGTCGGCCGCTGTCCCGGTGAAGGATCGGCTTGCGGAACGTGAGCCTCACTCGCAGCGCCCTCTTGCCCGCGTGCTTGGAGGCCGCCACTGAGCTCCGACAGAACCCCGCCATATAGCGGCGCAAGCCACACATGACACCGGGCGGCACACCGAGCAGCCGCCACAAACGACCGATTTAGCCGTTACACGCCCGTGAGTCGGAGCATGACTGAGCCCATTGAGGCCGGAATGGGGGGCGAGGCCACTGTGCCGATTCTGATTCTTTGTCCACACCACCGCGGGGGCCGTTTCAGCGGCCCCCGCGGTGGTGTTGCCGAGGTGTGGACTCAAGCCGCGCGGGGCAACACTCCGCGCAAGACGTCGGTGAGGGTGACGACCCCAGTGAACCGGTTGTCCTGGGTTACTGCGGCCAGCTGGCGGCTGTTGCGGCGCATGGAGGCAAGTGCTTCGTGCAACGGTGTGGTGGAGGGCAGCGTCAGAGCCTGCTGGATAAGCGGCTGGATTGGCGCAGAAGGCTCCATCGTGAGGGTGTCCCGCACGTGGACGACGCCCGGAACGCTCTCAGGGGTATGGTCCGGCTGGACCAGGATACGCAAGTGCCCTGAGCACGCAGCGGCATTCTGGACCGCCTCGACGTCGGCGTCGGGGGCGACCTTGACCGGGTGCTGACCCTGGGGGAGGAGGTCCCCGAGAGTGAGGGTCTGAAGGTCCAGGGCACCGGCCAAGGCTTCATGGTTCTGCCGGTCCAGGGTGCCGGCGGCGGCGGAGTGCTCAACCAGCTGACGAATGGCCGCTGCGTCGTAGCCGCCCACGGCGGCTTGGTCCACGGGGGTGACGCCGCTGAGGGTCACCAGGCGGTTGGCCAGCCGGTTGGCCAGCAGCAGCAGGGGGCGAACGGTCCAGACGAAGGCGCGTGCGGGCACGGCCACGGCTTTGGCTGCGGTCTCGGGGTGGGCAATGGCCCAGGACTTGGGGGCCATCTCCCCGATGACCAGGTGAAGGAAGGTCACGGCCAGCAAGGACAGGACGAAGGAGGCGGTTCCGGCTGCCGCTGCGGGGATGCCCCAGTCCTCCAGGACGGGGCCGAGCCATGCGTCGACGGCCGGCTTGGTGATCGCCCCCAGGGCGAAGGTGCACAAGGTGATGCCCAACTGGGCTGCGGCGAGCATGAGGGTCAGCTCGTCGACTCCCTTGAGAGCGGCCCGCGCGGCGCGGCTGCGTCCTGCCTCGGCCTCTAGCCGGTGCCGGCGGGCGCCCAGCAGGGAGAACTCCATGATGACGAAGATCGCGCTGAGCACGATCAGCGCTGTGGTCACGAGCATGACGATCAGTGGACCGTGCATCATCGCTCCTCGTCCGTGGTGGCGTCGGGCTGGGCCTCGTGGGCGGCATGGCTGCCGGCGGTGTCAGAGCGGGGCACCTCGATGAGGTGGATCCGCAGTCGAGCCGGGACCCTGCGTTGGATGGAGAGGACCTCGACCTGCAGGTGGCGGTCGTAGACCTCCTCAGCCCCGAAGTCTCGTGGGTCCTCGGGCAGGTCGATCGTGATGACCTCGCCTTCCCGGGGCAGACGGCCCAGAGCGTCGATGGTCAGACCGGCGGCGGACTCGGCCTCGGTCACGGGCAGGGGGTGCCCGACGAGGCGCTCGAGCTCGTCCAGGTGGGCCTCTGCGCTCAGGACCCAGGAGTGCAGGCCTGTGGCGGTGATCTCCTCCTGGGGGTGCAGGTCGTGCTCGTCCGTGAGCTCGCCCACGAGCTCCTCCGCGAGGTCTTCCACTGTGAGCACGCCGACGAAGCCGCCGAACTCGTCCACGATGCACGCCATCTGCTGCCCTGAGCCGTCGAGCTCCCGGGCTGCGTCGGGCAGGGACATCATCGTGGGCAGCACCAGTGCAGGGCGCATCAGGGCGGACACGGGGGTGTCCGGGGCCATCCGGGTCTCACCGAGCAGGTCGGTGAGGTGGACTACCCCGAGCGGTTCGTGTTCGTTCGAGATCACCGGGTAGCGGGTGTGGCCGGTGGCCATCAGGTCGCGCACCTGAGCCAGGGAGGTCTGGGGCTGAACCTCGTCCACACGCGAGCGGGGCACCATCGCGTGCTGCACGTCCTGGTCTGGGAAGTCCAGCACCCGGTCGATCAGGACGGAGACCTCCGCGGGCAAGGATCCGGACGCTCTGGAGTCCAGGGCAATGCGGTCCAGGTCCTCGGCGGTGGCGGTGCTGTCGACGTCGTGCACTGGCTCGATGCGCAGGAGCTTGAGCAGCACCTCGGCCGCCTTGTCGAAGACCCAGATGAGCCAGCCGAACAGGCCGAGGTAGATCTGCGTGGGCCTGGCCAGAGCGCGGGCCAAGGGCTCGGGGTTGGCGATGGCCAAATTCTTGGGGTACAGCTCGCCGATGATCATCTGCACCAGGGTGGCCACCATCAGTACGCCCAGCGTGGAGATGGCGATGACCACTTCAGAAGGCAGTGCGGTGCCGCCGAGCAACTCGGTCAGGGCCGCACCCACCATCGGCTCTGCCACGTAGCCCACCATGAGGCCTGTGACCGTGATCCCCAGCTGCGCGCCGGAGAGCATGAAGGAGGTGCGGCGAGTGACCTGCAGTGCGCGGGCGGCGGCGCGGTCGCCGGCCTTGGCGGCGGTCTGCAGGCGGACGCGGTCGACAGACATGTACGCGAATTCCTGGGCCACGAAGAAGCCGTTGGCGGCGATGATCGCCAGGATGATGAGGGATCCGAGGATCAGTGTCAGGACTGGATCCATGCCTGAGTCACCTCCCCACGAGGTGCAGGCGACCCCGCCAGCTGCGGGGTGGGGTGGGGGTGACGCTCGGACTGTCACCAGGGCAGGCGGCTGGGCCGTCGCTCATGTATTCAGGGGCTCCAAAAGGGGTCGAATGAATAATGGCGGCACATTACCACCGGTAACCGGTCGCAGGGCAGGGTGGGGTGTGGCCTCGCCGCCGACATCGGGCATCTGCCCGCCAGGATGTCCAGCCGGGTATGAGTACGCGACACGACTCCATCCTGTCGCCCAATACCCTGCCACGTTGGGAGACACGCCCTCGACGCCCCAAGGCGGGGGACGTGGGGGAGGGGCCGGTCATCCCCTGGGGGTCACCGGGCCCTCCCATCGGACTTCGCCGTCCACGACCTCGCCGGTCGGGCTCATTCCGATACGACGGGCCACGGCGACTGACGCCTCATGGTCGGGGTGGATATGGGCGATGACCTGTTTCGCGCCCATGTCCGCGAGTTCAGCCAGCAGGAGAGCAGCTGCTGCTGAGGCGCAGCCCTGGCGTTGCCACGGTGCTCCGATGACCCAGGCGATTTCGGCGGGCTGGCCAGAGACCGGGATAGTGGCTTGAACGTAGCCGAGTGCTTCCCCGGAGGTCTCGAATACCACCACGTGATTGAGCCAGGTCTCGGTCTCATCAGCCGAGTGGCCCCGGCTCTGAAGGGTGTACTGGCGGGTGAGCCCCTCGACGGTCGGCGGTTCACCCCCGGTGTACTGGTAGAGGGCCGGGTCGGCTAGGACCCTGGCCATCTCGGGTGCATCCCCCGGGGAAAGTGGCCGGAGGCGAACCTGTTCCGTCATGAGGGCAAGCAGAGCCCGGCGGGCCGGAGATGTCAACCAGTTCGTCGGCGCCGGTCGAAGTGAAGTACCTGGTCCCTGCCTCGGACAGTCTCGAACTTGTGTCCATGCATATGGCGCGAGCCAGGATGGCCACAAACGACCGATTGAGCCGACCGGATGCCCCCCGAAGGAGCCCCTGCCCGGAGTGCCGGGAGGACCACGAGAGCGGACGATGACCACGACGCCCCCGCGCAGCAGCGCGAGGGCGTTCGCGTTGGGCTCGGTGGCCACCCCGAGCCCCGCCGCTGCGTTGGCCCCGGCACGACCCCAGGCTGCCCTAGGCCCCACCCCGTGGCGGAAGCAGTTGGAGGTGCCCGCCCGGCCCCGAGCGGACACCACCCCCTGTCGAGGACCCTGCGGGACCACGCTGGTACGTCAGCCGGCGTGCGCTGGACAGGTGTCCGCGTGGTCCTGTGGATGGACCGGCGCAGGAGAAGATGCCCCTGGGGCACGTCGCCGGCGCATGTCGGTGAGGCCCGAAGGGAGAGGAGTGCGACACGATGTGGGAGCCACCGGTCGTGGGAGGCAACGACGACGGCTCGGGGTAGTCCGGGTCGCCGCCATGGGGTCGGAAGGGAAGAGATCAGCTCAAGCCGTGGCGGGCGGCGAACGGGTCCCGGGAGCTGTCCGTGTGGGGCTCGTACTCTGCGCGGCGTGTGGCCGCTTCGGCGACGGCCTCGCCATGCAGCTCGGTGATCAGTGCGGCGGTCATGTCCATGCCTGCGGCTACACCAGAGGACGTCCACCGGTTCCTGTCCTGGACCCACCGGGACTGTGCCTTCCAGTCCACGTGCGTGCCGAAGCCGGCGGCCCACGTGAAGGCACGTTTGTTCGAGGTCGCCTGATGACCCTCGAGCAGACCGGCCGCGGCGAGGAGAGCCGAACCGGTGCACACGGAGGCGAGGATCTGCGCTGTGCCGGCCACATGCCGCAACCAAGTGAGGAACTCCTGGTCGTGCACGAGCCGCCGGGTCCCCTGGCCGCCGGGGACCAGCAGGATGCCGGGCTGGGCGAGGTCTGCGTAGGCGAGGTCTGCGACGACCTGGGCGCCGTGGGAGCTGGTGACCGGGCCGGGCTGAGGGCCGACGTATTCCACGCTCACTTGTGGGACCAGCCCGAAGAGCTCGGCGGGGCCGAAGACATCCAGCAGTTCGAAGCCCTCGAAGAGCACGATGCAGACACGACGTGGTGCCGGGGGAGTCGCCGTCATGTCGCCCATCCTCGCACCGGCCGGCAGCACAGGGTGTTGAACGCCGGGTTCGGTGGAGGATGATTCGCTGCGCTATCCCCGGTGCCGAGTCCTCGTTGGGCCAGCCCCGCGCCGTCAAGTCGGGTATACCCCTTTACCCGCCCCGCCCACCCACAAGGCCATCGCGTCAGTCACGGCCCCGGCCCGGGCTGTTGGACAGAAGTGGAGGAGGGTCCATGACGTGGTGGGACAGACCGTCGGGGACCTGCAGGCCAGCCCCGGTGGGAGTCGGCCGACGCCCCGCACGGTGGTGCGCCGGCGCGGGGGACGGAATGGGGCACCTTCATCATGGTGGGTCATGGTCCAATCCGAGGGTCCGAGCACGGCGTTCTGCTCCCCGTCTAGGAGGGGGAGGAGGGCCACGCCGGCGATTCCTCCGCAGGACCGCTCGCCAAATCATGCCGGTTCCCCGTCGGCGACGTAGGCGCGGCCGCGCCGCCCACCAGTGGCCTCCGGGACCTGGACCCGAGGTCAGCACGCGTGGACAGTCCACGAGATGGATGCGTGCGTCGCCCAACAGATCTGTGCGGTGGGCCCGGGCGGAGTTCGGGGCAGTGATCTACCGGGCGGTGTCACAGGTGTGCAAGGAGCGGTGTCGTCGCTGGGGTCAGGAACGAGCGTGTCGTGCCCACCTGTCGGAGCTCGCCCGGGCCGTCCGTTCGGACCGCACGGGCGCGTTCAGCCCGTCCCCCCTCACCCCCCACCGCGTGGGCCGCTGGGAGGTGGATCGGATGGCCGCCCGGAGGACGACCGAGTCTCGTGGATTCGTCCTGGAGCCGCGATGCCTCGCGCTCGTGTCCCGATGGGGGATGGAAGAGCATGCAGGCCGGGGAGGGGGAGGATGCTGGGCGGCCTGGACGTACCACGTGGGCTCACAGGTGCAGCGCGTGGCGAAGACCCCGCCGTCCCGTCCGTCACAATGACCGACTGCGGTCCGGGCTGGAGGGGCCGGGTCGCTAGGGTGGTCCCGTGAAGACCTTCGACGAGCTGTACGCGGAACTGACGCGCAAGGTGCAGGAGCGCCCCGAGGGCTCCGGCACCGTGTCCCAGATCGACGCCGGCGTCCATGCGATCGGCAAGAAGGTCGTCGAGGAGGCGGCCGAGGTCTGGATGGCCGCCGAGTACGAGTCGGATGAGGCCGCCGCCGAGGAGATCTCTCAGCTGCTGTACCACGTGCAGACCATGATGATCGCCCGCGGTATCAGCCTCGAGGACGTCTACCGTCACCTCTGAGGCCGCCGGCCCCATTCCCCGCCCGCCCCACCGCATCCCCGAGGAGACCGACGCGTGCTGCGCATCGCCGTGCCCAACAAGGGCGCCCTGTCCGAGTCCGCCCGCGAGATCCTGACCGAGGCCGGCTACCGGCAACGCCGGGACTCCCGCGAGCTCGTCCTCGTGGACCCCGAGAACCAGGTGGAGTTCTTCTACCTGCGCCCACGGGACATCGCCGTCTACGTCGGCCAGGGCACCCTCGACGTCGGTCTGACCGGCCGCGACCTGTTCTGCGACGCGCAGGTGGGGGACACCGCCGAGGAGATCATGCCGCTCGGCTTCGGCCGCTCCGTGTTCCGTCTCGCCGCCCCCGCCGGCTCCTTCACCTCCGCCGAGCAGCTCGCCGGCAAGCGCATCGCCACGAGCTACGACGGCCTGCTCTCCGACTACCTGGCCCGCACCGGCCTGGACGCCACGGTGGTGCACCTCGACGGCGCCGTGGAGTCCTCCGTCAAGCTCGGCGTGGCGGACGCGATCGCCGACGTCGTGGAGACCGGCAGCACTCTGCGCGCCGCCGGCATGGAGGTCTTCGGCGAGCCCATCCTCGACTCGGAGGCCGTGCTGATCGGCCGCGCGGGGGAGCGCCCCGAGGGCCTCGACGTGCTGCTGCGCCGCCTCAAGGGCGTGCTCGTGGCCCGCCGCTGGGTCATGATCGACTACGACATCCGCCGTGACCTGCTGGAGGCGGCCACCGCGGTCACCCCGGGGTTGGAGTCACCGACGGTCTCCCCGCTGCGGGACGAGACGATGGTCGCCGTGCGCTCCATGGTCCGCA
Organism: Micrococcus sp. HSID17227; assembly: GCF_003989405.1. Classification (NCBI taxonomy): domain Bacteria; kingdom Bacillati; phylum Actinomycetota; class Actinomycetes; order Micrococcales; family Micrococcaceae; genus Micrococcus; species Micrococcus sp. HSID17227. Next base: position 16,466 of record NZ_RBLN01000022.1, read on the forward strand.
AACCGGACGCCAACCGCGTCATGGACGAGCTGTACGCCCTGGGCGCCCGCGGCATCCTGATCTCCGCGATCCACGCGATCCGCCTCTGACGGCCCGCGCCGTCCCGCCCGAGCCCCCCGAGACGAAGGAGCCGACGTGAGCCTCGCCGTGCGTGTCATCCCCTGCCTGGACGTGGACGCCGGGCGCGTGGTCAAGGGCGTGAACTTCGAGAACCTGCGTGACGCGGGCGACCCGGTCGAGCTCGCTCGCCGCTACAACGCCGCCGGCGCCGACGAGCTCACGTTCCTCGACGTCACCGCCTCCACCTCGGACCGCGCCACGACCTACGAGGTCGTGACCCGCACGGCCGAGGAGGTCTTCATCCCGCTGACCGTGGGCGGCGGCGTGCGCACCGTCGAGGACGTGGACCGGCTGCTGCGCACGGGGGCGGACAAGGTCTCCGTCAACACGGCGGCCGTGGCCCGGCCCGAGGTGATCACGGAGATCACCCGCCGCTTCGGGTCCCAGGTCCTCGTGCTCTCCCTCGACGCCCGGCGCACGGAGGACCCGGGCTGCGCCTCCGGCTACGAGGTCACCACCCACGGCGGCCGCCGGGGCACCGGCATCGACGCCGTCGCCTGGTGCCGGGAGGCCTCCGAGCGCGGGGTGGGGGAGATCCTGCTCAACTCGATCGACGCGGACGGCACCCGCGAGGGCTTCGACCTGGAGATGATCCGGGACGTGCGCGCCGTGACGCGCGTGCCGCTGATCGCCTCCGGCGGCGCCGGCGAGCCCGAGCACTTCCCGCCCGCCGTCGCGGCCGGCGCGGACGCGGTGCTCGCCGCCTCCCTGTTCCACTTCGGCCCGGACGACATGCTCGCCCGCGTCAAGGACGCCCTGCGGCAGGCGGGGCACACCGTCCGCTGACCCCGGACGGAACCGTCCGCGCGGCGGCCGCGTCGTCGCGGGGGCGCCGGCCCGAGGGTGCGGGGGAGCCTACCCCGGCGGCCACGCCCCGCTCCGGCTCCCTAGACTGGACCTCCATGAGCCTCTCCCCGCCCGACGACCTCGTGGCCTCCGTGACCTTCGACGACCGGGGCCTGGTGCCCGCCATCGCCCAGCAGGAGGGCACCGGCGAGGTGCTCATGATGGCGTGGATGAACGAGGAGTCCCTGCGCGCGACGCTCGAGACCGGCTGGGCCACCTACTGGTCCCGCTCGCGCGGCGAGCTGTGGCGCAAGGGGGAGACCTCGGGCCACCTGCAGCGGGTGCGCGCGGTCCACGCGGACTGCGACGGCGACACCCTGCTGCTCACCGTGGACCAGACCGGCCCCGCCTGCCACACGGGCACCCGCACCTGCTTCACCGGCCGCGAGCTCGTCATGCCGCCGGCCGCCGTCGACCCCGAGGAGGCCGCCCGATGACCGCCGCCACCACTCCCTCCCGTGCGGAGTTCCTGCGTCTGGCGGACACCGCCCGCGTGATCCCCGTGGTCCGCACGGTGCTGGCGGACGGCCTCACGCCGCTGGCGATCCACCGGCGCCTGGCCGGCTCCCGCCCCGGCACCTTCCTGATGGAGTCCGCCACCCCGGGCGCGGCGTGGTCCCGGTACAGCTTCATCGGGGCCGGCTCATCCGTCACCCTGACCTCGCGGAACGGCGAGGCGCACTGGCAGGGCACCCCGCCCGAGGGGCTGCCCACGCAGGGCCGCGCCCTGGACGTGCTCGCGGCGTGCCTGCGCCTGCTGCGCACGGACGTGCGCGCCGAGGTCGGAGGCGTCCTGCCGCACCTCGTCTCCGGCATGGCCGGCTTCCTGGGCTGGAACACGGTCCGCGCGTGGGAGCGCCTGCCGCACCCGCCCGAGGACCACCTCGGCCTGCCCGACCTCGCGATGAACCTCGTCACCGACCTGGCCGTGCACGATGCCCTCGACGGCACCGTGACGCTGATCGCCAACGCGGTGAACGGCAACGGCCTGGCCACCGGCGCGGACCGCGCCTACGACGACGCGCTCGCCCGCCTGGACGCCATGGTCGAGCGCCTGGCCGCCCCGGCCGCGGACCCGGTCAGCGACGTCCCGCGCCGCTGGCTCGAGGCGGACGCGGACGAGGTCGCCGCCCAGGCCGAGGACCGGTGGGGTGCCGAAGGCTTCCGCGAGGCCGTCGCGAAGGCCCAGCGGGCGATCCGCGACGGCGACGTGTTCCAGGCCGTCGTCTCCCGCCGCCTCTCGGTCACCACGGACGCCACCGGTCTGGACGTGTACCGCGTCCTGCGCACGGTGAACCCGAGCCCCTACATGTACCTCTTCTCCTTCGAGACCCCGGACGGGGAGCCGTACGAGATCGTGGGCTCCTCGCCCGAGGCGCTCGTCACCGTGCGGGACCGCCGCGTGGTCACCCATCCGATCGCCGGCTCACGGCGGCGCGGGGCCACCGAGGAGGACGACCGCCTCCTCGGCAAGGACCTGCTGGAGGACGAGAAGGAGCGGGCCGAACACCTCATGCTCGTGGACCTCTCCCGCAACGACCTCTCGCGCGTGTGCCGCCCCGGCACCGTCGAGGTCACCCAGTTCATGGAGCTCGAGGCGTTCAGCCACATCCTCCACCTGGTCTCGCATGTGGAGGGCCGCATGCGCGACGACGTCGACGCGCTCGACGTCCTCCGCGCCGCCTTCCCCGCCGGCACGCTGTCCGGCGCCCCGAAGCCCCGCGCCCTGCAGCTGCTGGACGAGTGGGAGCCGACCGAGCGCGGGCCCTACGGCGGCGTCGTCGGCTACTTCGACCTGGCGGGCAACATGGACATGGCGATCAACATCCGCTCGGCCACGCTGCACCGCGGCCAGGCGCACGTGCAGGCCGGCGCCGGCATCGTCGCCGACTCCGATCCCGACGCCGAGACCGCCGAGACCGTCACCAAGGCGACGGCGCCGCTGCGGTCCGTGCTGACCGCGGGCGAGCTGGGGCAGGCGTGATGCGCCGCCGCACCGTGGTCCTCACCGCGCTGGCCGCCGGCGGGCTCGTGCTGCTCACGGCGGGCCGCAGCTGGGTGACCGCCACGGGCCTGTCCGGCGGGATCGCCTCCGAGGCGACGACGTCGGGCGGCGCCGCCGCGCCCGTGGCCACC
>NZ_RBLN01000225.1:0-3462 GCF_003989405.1 Micrococcus sp. HSID17227
TCCACGGGGCGCCGCCGTCCGTGGTCCGCGCAGGTCCGCGAGTGCGACGAGGAGCGCGAGCGCCATGCACCCCGCCACCAGCGCGAAGGCGGCCATGAACGCCCCGTCCCAGTCGGCACCGGAGGCGACGCCCAGGAACACCCCCACGATCACGGCGGTGCCGACGGCCGTGCCGACGCGCTGGCCGGTCTGCAGGACGCCGCCGGCCGTGCCGGAGTGCCGCGGCGGGACCTCGGCCAGGCTGAGGGTCTGATTGGGGGAGACCACCAACCCCTGCCCGGCACCCAAGATGGCGAGGGTGAGCAGCAGCCACCACGGACTCAGGCCGAACTCCCGGTTGGCCCACGCCACCCCGATGGAGCCCACGACGGCGAGCAGCGCCAGCGCGATGCCGAGGACGACGATCTTCCGGCCCGTGCGCAGCACCACGCGACCGGCCACGGTGGACATCACGCTCGACATGACCGCCGAGGGAAGGCCGATGAGTGCGGCGTGCAGCGCCGGGTAGCCCAGCCCGTTCTGCATGAACATGGCGATCACCACGAACATGCTGGTCGAGCCGGTGAAGTAGATGGCGATCAGCAGGGCGCCGCACGCGAAGCTGCGGGTCTGGAACAGGCGCAGGTCCACCATCGGGGCGCGGCCCCGTCGGGCGTAGCGGGCCTCCCAGCGTGTCCAGAGGGCGGTCAGGCCGATGCCGACGGGCACGAGCACGAACCGCCACGGCCCGAGCTCACGGTCCAGGAACGGGAGCATGACGGCCACGAGGGCGCCGGCCAGCAGGACGACGCCGACCGGGTCCAGGTCCGGGCGCCGCGCCCGCTCGGGGGCGGTGCGTGGCAGCCAGTGGCGGGCCACGACGAGGGCGCCGAGGGCGATCGGCACGTTCACCAGGAAGGTCGCGCGCCAGCCGAGGTCGCCGCCGAGCCACGCGATGAGCCCGCCGCTGAGCAGCGGCCCCACCGCCACGGACACCCCGACGACGGCACCGAGCGCCCCGAACGCCCGGGCGCGGGAGGTGCCGGAGAACTCGCTTTGGATGAAGCCGGTGACCTGCGGGTTGAGCAGGCCCGCGCCCACGCCCATGACCAGGCGCGCGAGCACGAGCAGGACGCCCGTGGGCGCCAGGCCGGACAGGAGCGCACCGAGCGCGAACACGCCGAGGCCCACCATGAACAGCCGGCGTCGTCCGAAGAGGTCACCCGCCCGGCCCGCCGGCACGAGCACCATGCCGAACACGAGGGTGTAGCCGGAGATGGCCCACTGCAGCTCCGCGTCACTGGCGTCCAGGCCCCGCTGCAGGGCGGGCAGGGCCACGTTGATGCTGGACACGGCCAGCAGGGACATGAAGATCGGGATGAGGAGCACCGCGAGGATGCGCTGCTGGTGCGGGGTGAAGACCGAGGACGCGGCGTCGTCGGACGGACGCGGGGCGACGGGCATGCGGTCTCCTTCTCGGGGGTGTCTCGGGCGCTCTCCAGGATCGGCCCTCGTCCCGCATCGTGCCAGGTCCCAGGGTCCTCGGCCCGGTGCGGCGCACGGAGGCCATGACCGCGGTCGACGCCCTGCCGCCCCGTCCCGCCGGCGTCGGGTGCGGGACAGAGGCACCTCGGGTCCCCGGTGGTGGAGAAGGCGAACTGAGGGGGCCCGGAACTGCTCCGTCAGGCCGTAGTCTTCACGCATGAGCGAGACGCACGACGAGATGCAGGTGTTCGCGGCAGACCAGGGCCTGCTGGTCTGGGGCCCGTCCCGGGCCCTCGATCTGCTGGACCAGGCCGAGGACGTGCGGGCCAAGGTGGTCACGCCGTCGCTCGTGGCCAAGCTGAGCACGCTGGTGCAGGGGATCTCCCAGGCGCAGCTGGAGGGGGCACGCTATCTCCGGCTGGACGACAAGTCCTACGAGACGGTCAAAGCCCTGGGCGTGAAGAACCTGAGTTCGGGGGTGCTGCGGCGCAAGGACGTCGCCGGCGGCTCCGGAGGCCAGATCGTGAAGCACCTCTCGTTCACGGCGACCCCGCTGGCCAACCCCGCGGCCGTGGCCGCGCTGGCGGCAGCCAACACCCAGCTGCAGATCATGGCCGCGCTCGATGACATCCAGGACTATCTGGCCGTCATCGACGAGAAGCTCGATCGCCTCCTGAAGCAGCGCAAGCTCGAGATCGCCGGTCAGCTGGGCGGCATCGTCTTCGCGATCGAAGAGGCCGAGGCCGTCCACGGATCGACCGGACGGGTCTCCGCCGTCACTTGGTCCAAGGTTCAGCAGAACTCGCTGCTGCTGCAGCAGGTGCAGGCAGAAGCCGTCTCGCAGCTGGCCGCCGTCGCGGACCGCGTCATCGCGTCCAAGGCAGACGTGGACAAGCTGGCCAAGGTCGTCGGCGCGGCCGAGGAGGACGTCCAGTTCTGGCTCGGCATGCTCGCCCGCTCGATGGCCGTCCAGGACCGACAGCAGCTGCTCGAGCTGGCGCGTGTGGAGGAGGACGAACCCGAGCTGCTGGCCGAGCACCGCGAGGGCCTCGTGGCCGCGCGGGTGCACCGCACCGCGCGGATCGCTGAGGCACTCCGGCGAATCAACGAGTCCCTCGTCGAGGCAGGAACCCTGAAGAACCTCGGTTACGTCGCCAACCCGATCAGCTCGCGCCGCGTCACCCGGGGGTCGAATGCCGTGACCGATCAGGTGGTCGAGTTCGTGACGCACACGGACATCGAGCTCGACGCCCTCGGGCGCGTCGCCGGGAAGCGGTGGTTGGAGGCCGCGCAGGGGTTCGCGGGTGAGGTGAAGACGGCTGTCGAGACCAACGCCGTGGACGCCAAGCAGGGCGCCAGCCGATTGGGTCGGACCCTGCAGGCCAAGCGCGAGGAGCGCATGCTCGCCAAGGCCGAGGAGATCCGAGCCCGGCGGGCGGAGATTGAGCCAGCCGACGACGGCGCCTGACCCCCCAACGCCCCTCACTTCGCGTCCGCGTACGACCCCACGCTGGAGACGGTGAGCGGGAAGTCCACGGGGGCGGGGCCGAACAGCAGGCGGCCGGCGGCGCTCGCGGACTCCGCCACGACCGTCCGCACGGCCTCGGCCTCCGTGGCCGGGCCGTGCAGGACGACCTCGTCGTGGACGAAGAACACGAGTTCCGTGCGCATGCCGGCCGAGCGCATTCGACGACGGATCTCGCCCATCCAGCACAGCGCCCACTCGGCCGCGGTGCCCTGCACCACGAAGTTCCGGGTGAAGCGGCCCTGCGAGCGCCGCCGTCGCCGGGCCGCGGACTCGGCGGCCTGGGTGCCGACGTCGGACACGGACTCCTGCCACTTCCGCCCCGGTGCGGGGGACCAGCGGCCCAGCCACGTGGACACCTGGCCGCCGCCCTCGCCGACGGAGGCCGCCCGCTCGAGCAGGCCGATCGCTCGGGGGTAGAGCCGGCGCAGGTGCGGCATGAGCGCCGCGGAGTCGCCCGTCGTCGAGCCGTA
>NZ_RBLN01000226.1:0-3524 GCF_003989405.1 Micrococcus sp. HSID17227
TCAGTCGCCGTAGAAGATCGCGAGCCCCACGGTGACGCACATCAGGGACAGCAGCCAGAAGCGGACCACGACGGTCACCTCGGCCCAGCCCTTGAGCTCGAAGTGGTGCTGCAGCGGCGCCATGAGGAACACGCGCTTGCCGCCGGAGACCTTGAACCAGCCCACCTGGATGATGACGGAGAGGGTGATCGCGACCATGAGGCCGGCCAGCACGGCCACCAGGATCTCGGTGCGCGTGAAGATCGCGAAGCCGGCCAGGGCGCCGCCCAGGCCCAGGGAGCCGGTGTCCCCCATGAAGATCTTGGCCGGGGAGGTGTTCCACCAGAGGAACCCCAGCAGGCTGCCCGTGAGGATCGCCGCGAGCAGGGCGAGGTCCATGGGGTCGCGGACCTCGTAGCAGCCGCGGGTGCCCTCGAGCGCACAGGACTGGCTCGCCTGGAAGAGCGACATCAGGACGTAGGCGCCCGTGATCATGGCGGTGGCGCCCGTGGCGAGCCCGTCGAGGCCGTCCGTGAGGTTCACGGCGTTCGTGGTGGCGGTGGTGATGAGGTTCGACCAGATCACGAACAGGATGACGCCGATCGCAGGTCCGGCGAAGGCCAGGTCGAGCCACGGGATGTCCCGGGCGAAGGAGATCGCCGTCGAGGCGGGGGTCAGGCCCCGCTCGTCCGGGAAGTTCAGGGCGAGGACGGCGAAGGCGGTGCCGATCAGGGCCTGGAGGATGATCTTGCCGCGCGGCGTCAGGCCGAGCGAGCGCTGCTTCGTGATCTTCGTGAAGTCGTCCACGAACCCGACGAAGGCCATGCCCACGGTGAGCAGCAGCAGGATGAGGCCGGAGGCCGTGGGCCCGCCGAAGTCGACGCCGAGCAGGGCGAGCAGCCCGTGGGTGATCAGGTACGCCAGCACGAGGGACCCGATGATGACCGCGCCGCCCATCGTGGGCGTGCCGCGCTTGGTCTTGTGGGTGGTCGGGCCGTCGTCGCGGACGAACTGGCCGTACCCGCGCTTGACGAGGAACCGGATGAACAGCGGGGTGCCGGCGGCCGAGAGGACCAGGCCGAGCACGCCGCCGATGAGCAGTCCGATCACGGTCGGGACTCCTTCCGGGAGGCGGAGGGGGCGGCGACGGCGTCGGCCGTGGCGAGGCGCTCGCCGAGGGCCGCGAGCCCGACGCCGTTGGAGGACTTGACGAGGACGAGGTCGCCGGGGCGCAGGTGCTCGGTGAGGAACGCCTCGGCCTGCGCGGCGTCGTCGACGAAGTGCGCCTCTTCGCCCCAGCTGCCCTCGTTGAGGGCGCCGATGTAGAGCGGCCGGGCTCCGGCGCCCACCACCAGCAGCTGGGCGATGTTCAGGCGCACCACGGACTCGCCCACGAGGGTGTGCTCACGGACGCGGGCATCGCCGAGCTCGAGCATCTCCCCCAGGACGGCCCAGGTGCGGCGGCCGCTGGAGCGGCCGAGGGTGGCCAGCGTCCGGAGCGCGGCGCGCATGGACTCGGGGTTGGCGTTGTACGCGTCATTGATGATCGTGACGCCGTCCGCGCGGTCGGTGCGCTCCATCCGGAAGCGGCTGGCGGGCCCGAGCCCGTCGAGACCACGGGCGATCTCGGCCGGGTCCATGCCGGCGGCGTGGGCGGCCGCGGCGGCGGCCAGCACGTTGTGCACGTGGTGCAGGCCGGTCAGTCCGGAGGCGACCGGATGCCGCACGGCGGCCTCATCCGTCCCGACCTGCAGGTCGAAGACGGGGCGCTCCTGGTCGTCGGCTCGCACGTCCCGTGCGGCGACGAGTCCCGACGCGCGGCCGGCGGCCACGTCCTCGGCCGCGCGGGCGACGCCCCGCTCGTCCGCGGTGAACCAGGTGATCGGGGCGGCGGTCCGTGCCGCCATGCCGGCGACACGCTCGTCGTCGAGGTTGAGGACGGCGACGCCCTCGGGGCCGAGGGCCTCCACGAGCTCGCCCTTGGTGCGCGCGATGTTCGCCACGCCGCCGAAGCTGCCCGCATGGGCGGTGCCCACCATGAGCACGACGCCGATGTCCGGGCGCACGATGTCGCAGAGGTACGCGATGTTGCCGACGTGGTCCGCGCCCATCTCGACCACGAGGAAGCGCGTGTCCAGCTCCGCCCGGAACACCGTGAGCGGCACGCCGACCTCGCCGTTGTACGAGCCGACCGGTGCGACGGTGGGGCCCTGGGTGGCCAGCAGGGCAGCGAGCAGGTCCTTGGTGGTGGTCTTGCCGGCCGAGCCGGTGATGCCGATGACGGTGGTCGGGGAGTGCCCCCGGACGCGGCGCACGACCTCCCGGGCGAGCGCGCCCATCGCGAGCACGGCGTCCTCCACGATGATCGCCGGGTGCGCGGCGCCGTCGGGGGCGTGCGTGACGTGCTCGGCGAGCACAGCGGCGGCGCCGGCACCCAGCGCGGCGTCGATGAAGTCGTGGCCGTCGGCGCGCTCCCCCGGCTTCGCCACGTAGAGCGTGCCCTCGGCGGTGACCTCCCGCGAGTCGGGGGTGACGTGCACCAGCACGGCGGCGGGGTCGAGGGTGGCCGAGAGCGTGCCGGACACGGCCTCGGCGATCTGGGCTGCGGTGAGAGCGATCATGACTCGATGACCTTACCCTCGCGGGCGGGGCCGGAGCCCGAGGCGGAGGCCGCCGCGACACGGGCGGCCAGGGCCTCGCGGAGGGCCACCCGATCGTCCAGCGGGACGAGCTCGCCGTCGTAGTCCATCGTGGTCTCGTGTCCGCGGCCGGCCAGGAGGATGCCGTCCTGCGGCCCCGCCAGCTCCACGGCGCGGCGGATGGCCGCGGCACGGTCGGCCACCTCCTCGATCACGACCGTGCGGCGCTCCTCCCGCGCGATGCGGTCGGCCTCGGCGCGGGCGCCGGCGAGGATGTGGGCACGGATCGGGGCCGGGTCCTCCGTGTGGGGGGTGTCGTCGGTGACGATCACCACATCCGCCGCCCGGGCCGCGATCGCGCCCATCACGGGCCGCTTGTCACGGTCACGGTCGCCGGCGGAGCCGAACACGATCAGGGTGCGCCCGCGCGTCCCGGCCGCCGCCCGGGCGTCGGCGAGGGAGCGCAGCGCCTGGACCATGCCGTCCGGGTTGTGCGGTGACGATCACCAAAGCCGCCGCCCGGGCCGAGATCGCGCCCATCACGGGCCGCTTGTCACGGTCACGGTCGCCGGCGGAGCCGAACACGATCAGGGTGCGCCCGCGCGTCCCGGCCGCCGCCCGGGCGTCGGCGAGGGAGCGCAGCGCCTGTACCATGCCGTCCGGGTTGTGCGCGAAGTCGACGACGGCGTCCGGCTCGCGGCCCACGACCTCCATCCGTCCCGGGACGGCGGCGGCCAGAGGGCCCTCGCCCGCGGGCACGTCCAGGACGGCGGCGAGCGCGTCCAGGTGCTCCTCCCCCACGGCGTGCAGCACGAGCAGGACCGCGAGTGCCGCGTTGGCCACGTTGAAGCGGCCCGGCAGACCGACGGAGGCCCGCAGCTCCCGGCCCGTGGCCGCGTGGCGCAG
>NZ_RBLN01000227.1:0-3415 GCF_003989405.1 Micrococcus sp. HSID17227
TGGTCGGTGCCGTCCAGGAGCACGGTCCAGCCGCCCTCGCCCCGCCACGCGTCGTCCCCGTGCGCCCACAGCACCGCCCGGGCGAACGGGGGGACGGCGGCCTCGGGGGTCCCGGTCGCGGGGGTGCCGAGGTCCGGGAGCAGGGAGCGGACAGACATGGCCCCCATTCTCTCCCACCTCGGCGGACCCCCGCTCCGGGCCCGGGCGTCGGCCACCGCCCCGACGACGGCGGCGAGCAGCGTCGTCGGGCGCGGAGGGATCCCGTCAAGGCTTGCGCCGGCACACCCGACGTCGCAGGGTGGGGGCACCCGTTCACCTCGCGTTCAGCCGACCGCCTTCCCCGGAGGACTCGCATCATGGCCCCCATCCCCCCGGACCCCCACGCCGATCACGCACCGGCGGTGGACGACATGCCGCTGGACACGACGGCCGCGCCGGACACCCTCGCCCCGGTGGACCCCGTGCCGCACGGGATGGCCGCGCACGTGCTGGAGCGCGAGGTCCGGCCGCTGATGGCGCGCTTCCCCGGCGTGGCCGACGAGGCGACGGCGCGTCAGGTCCTGTTCGACTCCTACGCCGAGCTCGCCGCGACGAGCCGCCACCCGGAGATGCTGCCGACCATCTCGGTGCAGCATGCCGCCTCGCGCCTGCGCGCCAGGGCGATCAACCAGGGCAGCATCGAGTCCCGCCACCCGCGTGTGCTGTTCGTCTGCCACGGCAACGCCGGCCGCTCGCAGATGGCCGCGGCCCTGCTCGAGAACCGCACCCACGGCGAGGTCAGGGCCCGCTCGGCCGGCACGGAGCCCGCCGGCGAGGTCATCTCCACCGCGTTCGAGGCGATGAACGAGATCGGCATCCCGCTGCACCACACGTACACCAAGGGCCTGGACCCGGACGTGCTCCGGGCCGCCGAGATCGTGGTGCTCTTCGACGGCGCGGATCCGTTCGAGATCCCCGAGGGCGCGCAGGTGCAGAAGTGGTCCGTGCCGTCGATCCGCGGCATGAGCCTCGAGCAGGTGCGCGGCGTGCGCGACGCCCTGGACCTGGAGGTCCGCGGCCTGATCGCCGATCTGGGCGAAGCCGCCACCCCGCTGCCGGAGGAGGGCACCCGCGTCGGCCGACCCCTTGACCTATACCCCCCTGGGGTATAGAACAGGGGGTATGAGCACGGACAGCACGACGACGGCGCCCGCCGCCGCCTCGCCCCTTCCGTCCGCCGCGGCGGACGCCTGCGACGGCCACCGGCCCCCGCACGAGGTGCACCGGGACAAGGCGAAGCACCTCGCTCGACTGCGCCGCATCGAGGGGCAGGTGCGCGGCCTCCACCGCATGGTGGACGAGGACGTGTACTGCATCGACGTCCTCACGCAGGTCGCCGCCGTCACGAAGGCGCTGCAGTCCCTCAGCCTGAACCTCACCTCGGAGCACCTGCGTCACTGCGTGGCGGAGGCCGCGGTGCAGGCCGAGGCGGAAGGCCGCACCGAGCTCATCGACGAGAAGGTCGCCGAGGCGACGGCCGCCCTCGGCCGCCTGCTGCGCTGACCGGCGCCGTCGCCCACCCACCACCGCACGAGGAGCACGAGATGACCACCACCGACCTGAAGATCACCGGCATGACTTGCGGCCACTGCGTCGCCTCCGTCCAGGAGGAGCTCGGCGAGATCGCCGGCGTCTCCGCCGTGGACGTGGACCTGAACTCCGGTGGCGTCTCCACCGCCACCGTCACCTCCGAGGCCCCCCTCGACCCCGCCGCCGCGCGCGCCGCCGTCGAGGAGGCCGGCTACACGCTGGTGGGGGCCTGACCCATGACCCACCCCGCCTCCTCCACCCCGGCCGGCCCGCAAACCGAGACCACCCGCCGCGTCGACCTGGACGTCACCGGCATGACCTGCGCCTCGTGCGTGGGTCGCGTCGAGCGCAAGCTGGGCAAGCTCGAGGGCGTCACGGCGTCCGTGAACCTGCCGCTCGAACAGGCCACCGTCACCGCGCCCGCCGGCGTGTCGGACGAGGAGCTCGTGGCCGCCGTCGAGAAGGCCGGGTACGGCGCCACGGTGCGCCGTCCCGCCCCGCCGGCCGGCCAGGCCGGGCACGCGGGACACGCGGGACACGCCGGGCACGCGCACACCTCCGACCACGGCGAGGGCCACGCCGCGGACCATGACGGCGTGGACCACCACGACCACATGGCCCACGGTCCGAGTGAGGACGTGCTCACGCCGCGCCTGATCGGCGCGGCGGTGCTGACGGTGCCGCTCGTGTTGATCTCCATGGTCCCGGCGCTGCAGTTCCCGCACTGGGGCTGGGTCGCGTTCGCCCTGGCGGCGCCCGTGGCGCTGTGGGCGGCGTGGCCGTTCCACTCGGCGGCGTTCCGCGCGGCCCGGCACGGCTCGTCCACGATGGACACCCTCGTGTCCGTGGGCGTGCTCGTCTCCTTCGTGTACTCGGCCGTGGAGCTGATCCTGGCGCCGGACATGACCGCCCACGTGGGCGGGACCATGGCGGAGATGGCCCACCACAGCCTGTACTTCGAGACGGCCGCGGTCATCACCACGTTCCTGCTGCTGGGCCGCTGGCTCGAGGCCCGCGCCAAGCGTGAGGCCGGCGCCGCGCTGCGCGCCCTCCTGGACCTGGGCGCGGCCCAGGCCACCCTCTACGACCCCGAGACCCACGCCGAGCGCACGGTGCCCGCCGAGTCCCTCGCGCCGGGCGACGTCGTGCTGATCCGCCCCGGCGAGAAGGTGCCCACGGACGCCGAGGTGCTCGAGGGCACCTCGGCCGTGGACGCTTCCCTGCTCACCGGCGAGTCCGTGCCCGTGGAGGTCGGCCCCGGGGACGCCCTCACCGGCGCCACCCTGAACACCTCGGGCCGGCTCGTGGCCCGCGCGACGCGGGTCGGCTCGGACACGACGCTCGCCCAGATGGGGCGGCTCGTCTCCGAGGCGCAGACCGGCAAGGCGCGCGTGGCCCGGTTGGCCGACCGCATCTCCGCCGTGTTCGTGCCGATCGTGCTCGGGATCGCCGTGCTGACCTTCGCGGTGTGGATGATCGTGACCGGCGACCTGCCGTCCGCGCTGCGCGCCGGCGTGGCCGTGCTCGTGATCGCGTGCCCGTGCGCCCTCGGCCTGGCGACCCCGGTCGGCCTGCTGGCCGGCACCGGCCGCGCCGCGCAGCTGGGCATCCTCATCCGCGGCCCCGAGGTGCTCGAGGACTCGCGCACCGTGGACACGATCGTGCTGGACAAGACCGGCACCGTGACCGAGGGCCGCATGGCGCTGGCGGACGTGCTCGTCCTCGACCCCGCTTTCGTGGCCGAAACGGGCGCCTCCCGGAGCGCTTTCGTTGACGAAACGGCGCCGGACCAGGCCGCCGACGTCCTGCTGACCCTGGCGGCCGCCGTCGAGCGCGGGTCCGAGCA
>NZ_RBLN01000228.1:0-231 GCF_003989405.1 Micrococcus sp. HSID17227
GATAAACGATATACAGTTAGGAGATGTATGAATTAAAGGTGATGAGGTAATCGTAACATGATAAGCATCAGTAGAGTAATGGTTAGTACTAGGGCTAAATTAAGCATGTATGAGCTGAGTGTATGAGAGGACTCTAGATGGAAGCAGATAGAGTGTAGGTAAGTAGAAAGCAGGAAGATGACAGTTTGCAGATAGACATTTATTAAAACGATATATTTTTTTTTTTTTTTT
>NZ_RBLN01000229.1:0-3454 GCF_003989405.1 Micrococcus sp. HSID17227
TAGGGACTGCAGGATGTTGCCGTTGCCGGAGCCGAGCTGGCGGGCGTACTGCAGGAGTTCGAAGAAGCCGATGAGGTAGCCCAGCGCCGAGTCCTTGAGGATCACCACGAACTGGCTCAGCAGCGACGGCAGCATGGCGATGAGGGCCTGAGGCACCTCCACGAGCCGCAGGGACTGCATGCTCGTCATGCCCACCGCCGCGGCCGCCTCGCGCTGGCCGCGCGGCAGCGAGCGCACCCCGGAGCGCACCAGCTCCGCGATCACAGACCCGTTGTACAGGGTCAGCGCCGCGATCACCGCGTAGTACGGGCCGTCCTGGGGCTGGATCGCCCCGGTGCGCGCGACCTGTGCGAACAGCTGGTAGAAGAACACCATCATCACGAGCACCGGCACGGCCCGGAAGAACTCCACGACGACGGCGGCCAGCCAGCGCACCGGGCCGACCGGGGCCAGCCGCAGGAAGCCGAACACCAGGCCGAACACCACGGAGGAGACCACGGCGATGCCCGCGGACTGCAGGGTGAACTGCAGGCCCGGCAGGTAATAGTTCCGCCACGCGTTGCCGTCGACGGCGGCCAGCCAGCGGCGGCCGGAGAGCTGGCCGGTGGCGTTCATCTGGATCAGCACGAGCACCGCCACGACCAACACCGCGGCGAGGGAGACGAGGTTGGCGAGGAGGATCCGCCGGCGGGCGATCGGACCCGGGGCGTCGAAGAGGACGGAGGCCTGGGCACTCATCGGGCCACCGCCCACTTCTCCGAGGCCCACGTGGTCAGCAGGCCGATGGGGATGACGATCAGGCAGAAGCCGATCGCGAAGGTCAGGAAGATCGCCACCATCACGTCCGGGCTGAACTCGATCATGCGCTTCATCAGGCCCGAGGCCTCCGCCACCGACGCCGCGGCGGCGACGGTGGTGTTCTTGGTCAGCGCGATCACGGTGTTGCCCAGCGGGGTGATGGCCCCGCGCAGCGCCTGGGGCAGGATCACGTGGCGGGCCGCGGGCAGGAAGCCCAGGCCGATGGAGCGGGCGGCCTCGGCCTGCCCGAGCGGGACGGTGTTGACGCCGGAGCGGATCGCCTCGCACATGAACGCCGCGTGGTAGAGCGAGAGGGCGATCACGGCGTAGATGAAGAAGTTCAGCGTGAAGTCGGACGAGAAGCTGATCTTCAGCTGTCCCCAGACGGCGAGCACGCCGAGCAGCATGATGATCGTGAGCGGGGTGTTGCGGACCACGTTGACGTAGCCGGCGCCGAGGGCGCGCAGCGAGGGGACGGGCGAGATGCGGAACAGGGCGAGCACCACGCCGAGGACGAACGAGCCGAGGGTCGCGAGGAACGCGAGCCTGATGTTCGTCCAGAACGCGAGCGGGATGTCCGCGCCGTAGTCCGCGAGGAGCGAGGAGATCGATTCCATGAGTTCTCCGAGGGTCGGGACAAGGCTGACGGGCAGGGGAGCCGCCGGGCGGGCCGAGGGTGACGGTTCAGGTCACGTCCCAGGCCCACCCGGCGGCGCAGGTCGTCAGGCGCAGGGCTCGAACTCGGCGTCCTCGCCGGAGTTCAGCGTCTCGTCGTAGGTGTAGCCCGTGCCCTCGGTGTTGGACTCGAGGGCCTTCTCCCACTCGCCGGAGTCCTTCATCTCCTTGATGGCTTCGTTGATGTCCTCGCACCGCTCCGAGTCCTTCGGCAGACCGACGCCGTAGCGCTCCGTGGTGAAGGTGTTGCCGACGACCTTGAACTTGCCCTTGTTGGCGTCGGCGGCGGCCAAGCCCGCGAGGATGATGTCGTCCGTGGTCACGGCGTCCACCTGGCCGGACTCGAGGTAGGTCACGCATTCGGCGTAGCCGCCCTGCTCCACCAGGTTCACGCCGGAGGCGAACTGGTCCTTGATCTTCTGGGCCGAGGTGGAGCCGGTGACGGAGCAGAGGTTCTTCCCCTCGAGGGACTCGGGGCCGGTGATCGCGGTGTCGTCCGCGCGGACCAGCAGGTCCTGGCCGGCCACGAAGTACGGGCCCGCGAAGTCGACGCGCTCCTTGCGGGCGTCCGTGATGGAGTACGTCGCGAAGATCATGTCGACCTCGCCGTTCTCCAGGGCGTTCTCCCGGTTCGCGGACGGGGTCTGGACCCACTCGATGTCCTTCTCGGCCACGCCGAGCTTGTCCGCCACGTAGCGGGCCACGTCCGTGTCGAAGCCGGTGGGCTGGGCCGAGCCCTCGCGGTAGCCCAGGCCCGGCTGGTCGAACTTGATGCCGATGCGCAGGCGCTCGCCGGAGCCGGACGACGTCGACTCGCCGGCCGAAGACGAGCCGGCGGCGTCGCCACCGCCGCCCTGCGACGAGGAGGGGGCGCAGGCGGTGAGGGACAGGGCGGCCGCGGCGGTGACGGCGGACAGGGTCAGGAGCTTCGTGCGGAGCATGGTGCTCTCCTCTGGTTCGGTGCGGTGGGGGCGACGGGGGACGGGGTCAGTGCGCGAGGATCTTGCCCAGGAAGTCCTGGGCGCGCTCGTGCCGGGGGTTCGTGAAGAAGGTGTCGGGGTCGGTGTCCTCGAGGATGGCGCCGTCGGCCATGAAGACCACGCGGTCCCCGGCCTTGCGGGCGAAGCCCATCTCATGGGTGACCACGACCATGGTCATGCCCCCCTCGGCGAGCTGGACCATGACGTCGAGGACCTCCTGCACCATCTCGGGATCGAGGGCGGAGGTCGGCTCGTCGAAGAGCAGGGCCTTCGGCTCCATCGCCAGGGCACGGGCGATGGCCACGCGCTGCTGCTGCCCGCCGGAGAGCTGGGCCGGCATCTTCCTGGCCTGGGCGGCCACGCCCACGCGCTCGAGCAGCTCCATCGCGTGCCGCTCGGCGTCTGCCCGGCGCTTGCCCTTCACCTTGATGGGCCCGAGGGTGACGTTCTCCAGGATCGACTTGTGTGCGAAGAGGTTGAACGACTGGAAGACCATGCCGATCTCGGCGCGCAGTTGGGCGAGCTGCTTGCCCTCGGTGGGGAGCGGCCGCCCGTCGATCAGGATGCGGCCGCCGTCGTCGTCGATGGTCTCGAGCCGATTGATCGTGCGGCACAGCGTCGACTTGCCGGAGCCCGACGGGCCGAGGACGATCGCCACCTGGCCGCGCGGGATCCGCAGGTCGATCTGTCGGAGGGCGTGGAAGTCGCCGAAGTGCTTGTTGACGCCCTCGAGGACGATCAGGTCGTCGCCTGCGGCACCGCGACGGCGCCGCGTGCCGGCCTCGTCGAGGAGGTGGGCGCCGTGGGGCTGCTCAGGCGTGATCTGCGTCATGCCAATGGAATATAGCGCACGCCACACCCGGCGGGGTGCGCCGTGCGACGCCGGCCCTGGCGGCCCGCCGGCTCGTTAGGCTGACGCCATGGCCCCACATGAGCACCCCTCGGGCGGCGACGTCGCCGCCGCGCCCCAGCGCGTCCGCCGCGGCGGGCAGGTCCTGCGC
>NZ_RBLN01000230.1:0-3669 GCF_003989405.1 Micrococcus sp. HSID17227
ACGGGCGCCGCGTCCGCGCCGGAGCCGCAGCCCCGCGTGGTGGACGGCCGCGTGCTGGTCTCTGCCACCCTGGCGGACCCGGGCGAGTCCCTCGCCGCGCAGCAGACCGTGGCCCGCCTGCGCGACCGGCTCGCGGACCTGCCCACCTCGGGCGAGATCCTCGTGGGCGGCCCGGCGGCCCAGGCGCTGGACACGAACGTCACCACGCAGCGCGACCTGCGGGTCGTCATCCCGCTGATCCTCGCGATGCTGCTGGTCATCCTCGCGGTGCTGCTGCGCTCGCTCCTGGCACCCGTGCTGCTCGTGGTCAGCTTCGGTGCGGCCCTGGGCGTCTCGGCCCTCGTGTTCCGGCACGTGTTCGGCTTCGAGGACGCCGACCCCACCGTGCCGCTGTACGGCTTCGTCTTCCTCGTGGCGCTCGGGATCGACTACACGATCTTCCTGATGACCCGGGCGCGGGAGGAGACCCCGCGGCACGGCACGCGGGCGGGCGTGCTGCGCGCCCTCACCGTCACGGGCGGGGTCATCACCTCGGCCGGCGTCGTGCTGGCGGCCACCTTCGCCGCGCTCGCGGTGATCCCGCTGATGTTCATGGTGCAGTTGGCATTCATCGTCGCGTTCGGCGTGCTGCTGGACACACTGGTGGTGCGCACGCTGCTGATCCCCGCGCTCGTCCGGGACATCGGCCCGCGCGTCTGGTGGCCGGCGCGGGCCGCCTGAGCCCGGACGGCGACAGAGGGCCCGACCGGCGGTGCGGTCGGGCCCTCCGTGCACGCGGGCGCCTCAGGGGCGCGCGGTCACTTCTTCTTCGACTTCTTCGCGTTCGAGGCCGTGGCCTTCTTGGCAGCCGACTTCTTCGTGCGAGCGCCCTGCGGGGCGGGCGCGGCCTGGTCGTCCTTCACCCGGCCCGCGGCGGCGGCCTCCGTGGCCGCACCCGCGCTGCTCAGGCGGCCGTCGTCCGTGGTCAGGAAGGAGCGCATGAACCACTGGAACAGCTCGAGCTGGGCCACCTGGTCGATGAGGATGTCCTGGGTGACCGGGTCGAGGTCCTCGGTGGCGTCGATCGCGGCGCGGTGATCCGTCACGACGCCGTCGTAGACGAGGTCCAGCGCGGCCAGGTGCTCCAGGGTCGTCGCGCGGCCCAGCGTGTAGTCGTCCCACGTGCGGGCGGCCACGAGGGCGCCCGGGGTGCCGGCGGGGGAGACGCCGAGGGTGGCGATGCGCTCGGCGACGACGTCCACCATCGCGCGGACCAGCTCGATCTGTGGGTCGAGCATCTCGTGTACGCCGATGAAGCCCGGACCCACGACGTTCCAGTGGGCGTGCTTCAGGGTGAGCTGCAGGTCGTTGAGGGCGTGCAGGCGACCCTGGAGGATCTCGGCGGTGCGGCGGCCCGTGCTCAGGGACAGGCCCGGGACGGTGTACTCGGCGGCGTTCTTCTCGGCCATGGTGGTGCTCCTTCTCCGTCGGGACGGGCGCGCCGTCGGCGACGCCCCGTGTTCCGCCATTCAACCGCGCGAGACCCGCGCGCTTCCAGGGCCCGGCGCCTGCACCGGGACGGATCAGGGATGGACCCGGGCCCCGGGAATGGATCGCGGACGGCCCGCGTTGACCCTCGCAGAAGCAGAAGTGAGTGAAGTCGACTCAGGTTCACTTGACAGTCCACCGCCCCGGTGGCAACCTGAGTCATGAAGGCTCAATTCCCTGCGGCGCCGGTGCCCCGGCCCGCGGGTCCGGCCCCCGCTTCACCGTCAGACAGGAAGGACCCCATCATGTCCCGTGCAGTCGGCATCGACCTCGGCACCACCAACTCCGTTGTCGCCGCCCTCGAGGGTGGCGACCCGGTCGTCATCGCGAACGCCGAGGGCGCCCGCACCACCCCGTCCGTCGTCGCGTTCTCCAAGGGCGGGGACGTCCTGGTCGGCGAGGTCGCCAAGCGCCAGGCCGTCAACAACCCCGAGCGCACCTTCGCGTCCGTCAAGCGCCACATGGGCACCGACTGGACCACCGAGGTGGACGGCAAGAAGTACACCCCGCAGGAGATCTCGGCCCGCACGCTGATGAAGCTCAAGCACGACGCCGAGGAGTACCTGGGTGAGAAGGTCACCGACGCGGTGATCACCGTGCCCGCCTACTTCAACGACGCCGAGCGCCAGGCCACCAAGGAGGCCGGCGAGATCGCGGGCCTGAACGTCACCCGTATCATCAACGAGCCCACCGCGGCCGCCCTGGCCTACGGCCTGGAGAAGGGCAAGGAGGACGAGCTCATCCTGGTCTTCGACCTGGGCGGCGGCACCTTCGACGTGTCCCTGCTCGAGGTCGCCAAGGACGAGGACGACTTCGCCACCATCCAGGTGCGCGCCACCGCCGGCGACAACCGCCTCGGCGGCGACGACTGGGACCAGCGGATCGTGGACTGGCTGCTCCAGCAGGCCAAGTCCAAGGGCGCGGACCTGTCCAAGGACAAGATCGCCCTGCAGCGTCTGAAGGAGGCAGCGGAGCAGGCCAAGAAGGAGCTCTCCTCGGCCACCTCCACCAACATCTCGCTGCAGTACCTGTCCGTGACCCCCGAGGGCCCGGTGCACCTGGACGAGCACCTCTCCCGCGCCAAGTTCCAGGACCTCACCAAGGACCTGCTCGAGCGCACCCGCAAGCCGTTCGAGGACGTCATCAAGGAGGCCGGCGTCAAGGTCTCCGACATCGACCACGTGGTCCTCGTCGGCGGCTCGACCCGCATGCCCGCCGTCTCCGACCTGGTGAAGGAGCTGACCGGCGGCAAGGAGCCCAACAAGAGCGTGAACCCGGACGAGGTCGTCGCCATCGGCGCCGCGGTGCAGGCCGGCGTGCTCGCCGGCGAGCGCAAGGACGTGCTCCTGATCGACGTGACCCCGCTGTCGCTGGGCATCGAGACCAAGGGCGGTGTGATGGCCAAGCTCATCGAGCGCAACACGGCCATCCCGACCAAGCGCTCCGAGACGTTCACCACGGCCGAGGACAACCAGCCCTCCGTGTCCATCCAGGTCTTCCAGGGCGAGCGCGAGTTCACCCGGGACAACAAGGCGCTGGGCACCTTCGAGCTGACCGGCATCGCCCCGGCCCCGCGCGGCATGCCCCAGATCGAGGTCACCTTCGACATCGACGCGAACGGCATCGTGCACGTCTCCGCGAAGGACAAGGGCACCGGCACCGAGCAGTCGATGACCATCACGGGCGGCTCCTCGCTGTCCAAGGAGGACATCGACCGCATGGTCAAGGACGCCGAGGCCCACGCGGACGAGGACAGGAAGCGCCGTGAGGCCGCCGACCGCCGCAACCAGGCGGAGCAGTCCGCGTACTCCGTGGACAAGCTCCTGCAGGACAACGCGGACAAGCTGCCCGAGGACGTCAAGACCGAGGTGCAGGCCGACGTCGACGCCCTGAAGGCCGCCCTGGAGAAGCAGGACAACGACGACGAGGTCGCCGCCGCGTTCGAGAAGCTCCAGGCCTCCCAGGTCAAGATCGGCGAGGCCCTCTACGCCCAGCAGGGCGCGGAGTCGGCCGACGCCGGCGCCGAGTCCGCCGCCCCGCAGGACGACGACGAGGACATCGTCGACGCCGAGGTGGTCGACGAGGACGACGAGAAGAAGGCCTGACACCCCGGTGCCGGGGCGGGCGTCCACGCCCGCCCCG
>NZ_RBLN01000231.1:0-3482 GCF_003989405.1 Micrococcus sp. HSID17227
TCGGACGACGTCGGCTCCGGAGCCCCGGCCAGATCGAGCCACATTCGGCCCACGTCCGAGTCCCGGGCGTCGTCGAACGCGGACGCACCGGAGGCGGAGCCGCTCCGGTCGGTCGTCTCCGACCGGTGGGCGGCCCCGCCTCCGACGTTCCTGCGCGATCGGGTCATCCGGCCGCGGTGTCCCCCGGAACCGCGGTCAGGGCCGGGGCCTCGTCGTCCTCGGCCTCCGGGGCCACGCCGATGCCGAGCTTCGTGAGGATGCGCTCCTCGATCTCGTTGGCGAGGTCCGGGTTGTCCTTGAGGAAGCGACGGGCGTTCTCCTTGCCCTGCCCGAGCTGGTCCCCGTCATAGGTGAACCACGCGCCGGACTTCTTGACGATGCCCTCCTCGACACCCATGTCGATCAGGCCGCCCTCGCGGGAGATGCCGACCCCGTAGAGGATGTCGAACTCGGCCTGCTTGAAGGGCGGGGCCATCTTGTTCTTGACGATCTTCACGCGGGTGCGGTTGCCGACGGGGTTGCCGGCCTCCTTGAGGGTCTCGATGCGGCGGACGTCGATGCGCACGGACGCATAGAACTTGAGCGCCTTGCCGCCCGTGGTGGTCTCCGGGGAGCCGAAGAACACGCCGATCTTCTCGCGCAGCTGGTTGATGAAGATGGCCGTGGTCTTGGTCTGGTGCAGGCGGCCGGTCACCTTGCGCAGCGCCTGGGACATGAGGCGGGCCTGCAGGCCGACGTGGGAGTCGCCCATCTCGCCCTCGATCTCGGCGCGCGGGGTCAGCGCGGCCACGGAGTCGATGACGACGATGTCCAGAGTGCCCGAGGAGACGAGCATGTCCATGATCTCCAGGGCCTGCTCGCCGGTGTCCGGCTGGCTGACCAGCAGGGCGTCCGTGTCCACACCGAGCTGGCGGGCGTAGACCGGGTCCAGGGCGTGCTCCGCGTCGATGAAGGCCGCGATGCCGCCGTTGCGCTGCGCGTTGGCCACCGCGTGCAGGGCCAGGGTGGTCTTGCCCGAGGACTCCGGGCCGTAGATCTCCACCACGCGGCCGCGCGGCAGGCCGCCGATGCCCAGGGCCACGTCCATGGCCACCGAGCCCGTGGGGATGACCTCGACGGGTGCCTGGGTCTGGTCCCCCAGCCGCATGACGGAACCCTTGCCGAACTGCTTGTCGATCTGGGCGAGAGCGGCCTCGAGGGCCTTCTCGCGATCCGTCACCTTGCTCATCCTTCACCCCTAGCTCTGGTGGTGCTGCCGCGGACGCTGGAGCGCCCGCCTCGGTCATGTCCGTGAATCTACGGGGGGCGGCGGACACGATAAGCGTGGCCCGCCCCGCCTGTGCACGAGATCACCCCGTCGCACTGCTGTGCAGGACTCTACCGCATTCTTCGAACACGTGTTCGAACAGGGGCAGTGCCCCGCCAGCGCGTCGCGGCGTCAGCGTTTCGGCGGCACGTCTCGACCGAGACGCCGCTCCTGCGGGATCTCATGCAGGTCGCAGACCGCCAGCCAGACCCGCCGCGGGTCCACGCCGGCGGCGAGCGCCGCCGTCGCGGTGGTGTCCAGGCCGGGCAGGTGCAGGGAGTCGGCCACGAGGCCGGCCCGGGCGGGGCCGAACTCCTCGTCCATCAGCCGGCGGAACTCGCTCTCGCGCACGGGCGGTCCTCTCTGTGGTCGGTCGCGGGGTCAGGGACGGGGACGCAGACGGCGCGGGCGCCCCGAGACGGGGCGCCCGCGCCGTGGGTGTGGCGGGGTCAGCGGCCGGCCAGCGAGCCCAGGCTGGGGTCCGTGAGGTCGTCCGGCAGGGTGTCCGGGACGACCATGCCCTCCTGCTCCACGAGCCGGTCCGAGACCTCCCGCAGCAGGTAGGACAGCGGGATGTCCAGCGCCTGGCAGATCGAGGCCAGCAGCTCGGAGGAGGCCTCCTTCTGGCCGCGCTCCACCTCCGACAGGTAGCCGAGCGAGACACGGGCATCGTGCGAGACCTCGCGCAGGGTGCGGCCCTGGAGCTGCCGGACGTCGCGCAGGACGTCGCCGATCTCGTGGCGGAGGAGGGGCATGCTGCGCTCCTTGATGTCGGGGGCGGCCGCGCGGGGACGGGGCTGGTCATCGACCCAGCGCGTGATTCCGTGGGAATGGACGGGATGTCGCATCATGTCTATCGCCTGCTCCTGGACTTTTCCTGAAGGCACCGGGCCGCGGGCCTGATCCCGCGAGGCACTCTTCTTGACTCATTACATTCAACGTCGGGCGGGGTCGCGTTCATTCCCGAGGCACGGCCTCCCCCTCCCTCGGGCGTTCCGCGGCCCCGTCGCCCCCGTGCCGCTCCGAGCGCCGATGCCGTTCCCGCAGGGAGTACGTGGCGTTCCGGATGCGCTCGGAGTCGTCCAGGCTCGATCCGACGGCCCCGGCCATCGTGCCCATCGACGCCGCCAGCCACACGAGCCGGACGTAGTCGCCCACACCGCTGGGCTGCTCGAGCTCCTCCCCCAGATACTCCACGGGGATGATCATGAGCGCGACCAGCAGCAGCGTCACGAAGAGCAGCACGTAGACGACGGTGCAGGCCAGGCCCACGGTGAGCACGGTGGAGAGGTTGTCCAGTCGCGAGCTGTGCCGGTGGGCCGCACCGTGCGTCCACAGACCGTTCGTGGTGACCATCCACGCCACCAGCAACACCACGGACAGCACGCTGACCGCCGCGAGCCGCCCCGGAGACATCACGCTGGAGAGCACCCAGATGGAGCCGAAGAACACGCCGTAGGCACCGGCCGCGCTGGCCGAGGCGATCGTGAACGTCATGTCCCGCGGCATGAGCAGCGGCCGGTTGGCCATCACCATCCCGGCCAGCAGGCGCAGCGTGCCCGTCCAGCCCTTCACGTACACCGTGGACGTGCGCCGGGACCCGCCGCCCATCCCGGTGGTCGTGGTCACGTCCGCGTCGACGTCGCCCAGTGGGGCGATGCCCCGCAGCGCGGCCGTGTCGGGCTCGGGAGGCTCGTCCGCCGGGGACCGGCCGCCGTCCTCCTCCACCTCGCCGGACTCGTCGGAGGACTGCACGTCCAGCTCCCCGTCCGGCGGGTCCACGTGCGGGGCGGTGTCGATGTGCTCGACGATCCGCAGCACCGTCTCCCGCAGCCGGCGGGCCGGGGTGATGACCCCCAGCGCCGGGACGCACACGACGCCGACCCGCAGCTGCGGCACGACGTCCGCCACCACGCCGCGCCGGTCGTCGAACCGGGGCAGGTCGACGACGGCGACCACCGTGTCCCATCCCTGCCCGTCCGCGAGTGAGCGGACCGGCTCCTCCAGGACCATGCCCCCGGTCGCACCGACCGGCAGCGACTCCTGCCGTGTCTCGACCCGCCAGCCGCCGGGCTGCGGCAGGCGGTCGTCGAGCCGGTCCTCGACATCCCCGGCGATGCGGCGCACGAGGGCCCACGGGGTGCCCGGGTCGGCCACGAGGCCGATGACGCGGGGG
>NZ_RBLN01000232.1:0-3372 GCF_003989405.1 Micrococcus sp. HSID17227
TCGCGCGGGCCCGGCTCGATGGGGCCCGTGCGCACCTTCGGCCCGGCCAGGTCCATCGCGACCAGGGGAGCGGGCCGGCCCGCCCCGGCGCACCGGCGGACCGCCGCGATCATGGCGGCCCACGCCTGCTCGTCGTCGTGGGCGCAGTTCACGCGCGCCAGGTCCATGCCGGCCTCGGCGATCCGGGTCACGAGCTCCGGGTCCGTGGCGGCCTCGGAGGGCATGGTCACCATGATGCGCGCGTCCCGGTCGTCGCGGGCCGGACCGAGCAGGCTCGCCGCGTTGCGGGCGAGGATGGCGCGGCCCTCGGCGGAGGTCAGGGCGTCGTCCTCCGGCGCGGGGGCGGGGTCGCCGTCGAGCGCGCGGGCGGCGGCCAGCACCGCGTCCACGTGGCCCAGCACGCCGGCCTCCATGCGGCCCAGCGAGGACAGTCCGGCGTCGCTCAGCGCCTCCTGCAGGGGCCGCAGGTCGGTGCCGCGCAGGGCGACGTAGTGCACGAGGTTCCGGGCCGAGGCCCGGTGGCGCTCCCGGACGCGGGAGATGAGGTCGGCGTGCTCCGCCTCGGCGGAGAGGAGGCGGTCGCGGAGGGCGGTGAGCTCGGTGGTCAGGTCGATACCCATGGTCCGAACCCTAGGGGCGCCCTCCGCGCCGGATCACGCCTGGAGCCGCGCCATCCAGGCCTCGATCTCGTCCGGGGTGCGGGGGAGGGCCGCGGAGAGGTTCTCGGCCCCGTCCTCGGTCACGAGGATGTCGTCCTCGATGCGCACGCCGATGCCGCGGTACTCCTCCGGCACGGCCAGGTCCTCCTCCTTGAAGTACAGACCCGGCTCGATCGTGAAGACCATGCCCGGCTCGAGCACGCCGTCCAGGTAGAGCTCGCGCTTGGCCTGCGCGCAGTCGTGCACGTCGAGGCCGAGGTGGTGCGAGGTGCCGTGGGGCATCCAGCGCCGGTGGTGCTGGCCCTCGTCCGAGAGCGCGACCTCGGCCGAGACCGGCAGCAGGCCCCAGCCGTCGAGGCGGTCGACGAGCACCCGCATGGCCTCGGCGTGGAGCTCACGGAACCGGATGCCGGGGCGCACGATCGCGAAGGCGGCGTCCGCGGCGTCGAGGACCGCATGGTAGATGCGGCGCTGCACGTCCGTGAACGTGCCGGACACGGGCAGGGTGCGGGTGATGTCCGCGGTGTAGAGGGAGTCGTCCTCGACGCCGGCGTCGAGCAGGAGCAGCTCACCCGGGCGCACGGCGCCCGTGTTGCGGATCCAGTGCAGGATCGTGGCGTTGTTGCCGGAGGCCGCGATCGTGTCGTAGCCCAGGTCGTTGCCCTCGAGGCGGGCGCGGGCGAAGAAGGCGCCCTCGACCACGCGCTCGCCGCGGTCGTGGCCCACGGCGCGCGGCAGGGCCCGCACGACGTCCTCGAAGCCCGCGATCGTGGCGGCCACCGAGGCGCGCATCCGCTCGATCTCCCACGCGTCCTTGACCAGGCGCAGCTCGGAGAGGAACTCGGCGGTCTGGGCGTCGGCCTCGGCCGCGGCGGCCAGGTCCACGCCGGCCTCGGTCCGGACGGCGGCCAGCAGGGCGTCCACGTCCTGGTCGGTCTCGGCCAGCAGCCGCACCGCGGTGCCGTCCGCGGCCACGTTCTTGGTGACGGCGGACTCGAGCTCCTCGAGCCCCGCCGTGCGCAGACCCGTGCGGGCGGCCAGGCCGGCCAGGGTCGGACGGGGGCCGATCCAGAACTCACCCGAGCGCGAGTCCGCGTAGAACTGCTCGGTGTCCCGGCCGGCCAGGGGACGGAAGTACAGGGTGGCGGTGTGGTCCGTGCCGTCGTCGCCGGCGCCCGGGTCCGTGGGCTCGAGCACGAGCACGGCGTCCGGCTCGTGGTCCACGCCGAGGCCCGTCAGGTGGGCGAACGCGGAGTGCGCGCGGAAGCGGTAGTCGGTGTCGTTCGAGCGGACCTTGAGGCGGCCGGCCGGCACCACGATCCGCTCGCCCGGGAAGCGCGCGGACACGGCGGCCCGCCGCCGGGCGGCGTACGGGGCCGAGGCGTCGGGGTCGGGCAGGGCCTGCGACGAGGGCGCCCAAGCGGAGGCCATGAAGTCGCGGAAGGCGTTCGAGGCGGGGCGCTGCGAGCGGTTGTCGACGCGCTCGGCCAGCGGCTGGGGGTTCACCGCGCCGGTGCCGTCGGCGCCCGCCTCGGGGGTGGCGGCGGGCTGGTCGGGGGTGGTCTGGGCGGGGTGCTGTGCGGTATCGGTCATGCCCTCCATCATGGCACCGGTGGGCGGGGGCAGGTCGGGGCCGCCGCGCGCGGGTCGTCGGTACCATGGCCGCCATGGCCCGCTACGACCTGCACACGCACTCGACCGAGTCCGACGGCACCGAGCCGCCGGCCGACGTGGTGCGTGCGGCGGCGCGGGCCGGGCTGGACGGCCTCGCGCTCACCGACCACGACACGACCGCCGGCTGGGCCGAGGCCGCCCACGCCGCGCGGGAGACCGGGCTGACGCTCGTGCCCGGCATGGAGATGTCCTGCACCTCCGCCGACGGCGTGAGCGTGCACGTGCTCAGCTACCTGCACGACCCCGAGGACCCCGCCCTGCTGCGGGAGGTCGGCCTGGCCCGCGACGCGCGGCTGATCCGGGCGCAGGAGATGGTGCGGCGGCTGGGGGCGGACTTCCCGATCACGTGGGAGCTGGTCCAGGAGCACGCGGCGGAGAACGCGACGATCGGCCGGCCCCACCTGGCCGACGCCCTCGTGACGATCGGGGCCGTCCCGGACCGGTCCGCGGCGTTCCGGGAGATCCTCGCCGGCCGGTCCAAGTACTACGTGCCGCACTTCGCCCCGGACCCGGCCGAGGCGGTCGCGCTCATCCGGGCCGCCGGCGGGGTGCCGGTGTTCGCGCATCCCCGGGCGCGCATGCGGGGCCGCGTGGTGGGCGACGAGGTGTTCGAGCAGATGGCCGAGGCCGGACTGGCGGGGGTCGAGGTCGAGCACCGGGACAACCCGGCGGAGGAGCGCACCTGGCTGCGCGCGTTCGCGGACCGGCACGGACTGTTCGTCACCGGCTCGTCCGACTACCACGGCACCGGCAAGCCCAATCCGATCGGCGAGCACACCACGGGCGCGGAGGTGCTCGCCGAGATCGAGCGGCAGGGCACCGGCACGGCGATCATCCGCGGCTGAGCCCGGACGGCCCGGGCGACGGGGAAGGATCCGTTGCGCGAATGACCCTTCCAGCCGCCGCGCAGGCGGTCAGAAGGGTCATTCGCGCAGAAGATTCCCGGGGCCCGGGAGGGACGGTCAGCCGTCCACGACCTCACCGTTGCTGCGGCGCGTGCGGGTGCGGCCGCCCCGGCGACGACGGGCCTCGGCCCGGG
>NZ_RBLN01000233.1:0-3238 GCF_003989405.1 Micrococcus sp. HSID17227
TGTGGGTGATGGCCGGGCTGTCCGTGGCCAACGTGCTGGGCGTGCCGGGCGCGACGGCGCTCGGGCAGGCCGTCGGCTGGCGCTGGATGTTCGTCATCGTGGCGGTCTGCGCGGCCCTGTGCGTCGGGGCGACCGCGTGGCTCGTCCCGTCCGTGCCGGCCCCCGCGGGCGCCTCGGTCGGCCGCGAGCTGCGCGGTCTGGCCTCCGGCCGCCTGTGGGCGACGGTGGCCGTGGGCGTGATCGGCTTCGCCGGCATGTTCGCGCTCTACACCTACATCGCGCCGCTGCTCACGGAGGTCGCGGGCCTCGAGGAACGGTGGGTCCCCGCCGTGCTGGCCCTCTACGGCGTCGGCATGGTGATCGGCACGCTCGTCAGCGGCGCCCTCACGGACCGCGACCCGGTGGGCACCCTGCGCCTGAGCTTCGGGCTCAGCGCGGTCTCGCTGGCCGCCGTCGCGCTGACGGCCTCGTGGGCTCCGGTGATGATCGTGTTCCTCTTCTGCGTGGCCGTCAGCGGCTCCGGGATCGCCCCGTCCCTGCAGGTGCTGCTCGTGGACTCCGCGCCCACCGCACCCCAGCTGGCCGGTTCGCTCAACCACTCCGCGCTGAACATGGCCAACGCGATGGGCGCGTGGGTCGGGGCCGCCGCGATCGGGGCCGGTGCGTCGCTGCGGACCCCGCCGCTGGTCGGCGCGGGCATCGCCCTGGCGGGCCTGGTGCTGGCGTTCCTGCTCGTGCGCCGCGACGTCGCGGCGCGGCCCGGCGTCCGGGCTGACGACGGCGGCTCGCCCCGCTGATCGGCCCGCTCCCGGCCGGGGCGATCCTCGTGCGGCCGGGAAATCCCGAAAAAGCCGGGGCGCCAGAGGTGGCCCCGGACGAAAACCCCTTGCTACGTTCGTTCTCGTACGTCAGATTCGCAACCTGAAAGGAATCACTATCATGGGCTTCATTGGCTGGATCGTTCTCGGCCTCATCGCCGGTGCCATCGCTCGCGCCATCCTCCCCGGACGTCAGGGCGGCGGCTGGCTCGGCGCCCTCCTCACCGGCATTGTCGGTGCTCTCCTCGGCGGCTGGATTGCCTCCCTGGTGTTCAACATCAACGTGAACGAGAAGTTCTTCAGTCTGGGCACCTGGATCTTCGCGATCATCGGTGGTGTCATCGTCGCGGCCGTGTGGCAGGCCATCACCCGCCGCACCGGCACCCGCGCCTGAGCGAGCTGAGCGGCCCGGTTTCGACCCGGGAACGCGCAGAAGGGGCGGGGATCCACGTGGATCCCCGCCCCATCTGCGTCTCCGGACGGCCCGAGCCGCCTCGCCCGCGGCCTCAGCCGGCGCGCCGCGCCACCGCCATCGCGGACGAGTACAGGCACACCGTGGCGGCGGTCCCCACGTTCAGGGACTCCGCCGCCCCGTACAGCGGCACCGCCACCCGGCGGTCCGCCAGCGCGAGCTCGCCGTCGTCCAGGCCCTGGGCCTCGTTGCCGAACAGCCACGCGGTCGGCGCGGCGACCACGCCGGGGCCGAGGGCGTCGAGCCGGTCCGAACCGTAGCCGTCGGCGGCCCACACCTGCAGGCCTGCGGCCCGGGCGGCGGCCGCGGCCGCCTCTGCGGGGACGGCGGTGACCACGGGCAGGTGGAACAGCGACCCGGCGGTGGACCGGACCACCTTGGGGTTGAACGGGTCGACGGAGCCCGGGGTGAGGACCACCGCGTCCGCCCCGGCCGCGTCCGCGGCTCGGATGACCGTGCCGGCGTTCCCCGGGTCCTGCACGCGGCACAGCACGGCGGCCAGGCGCGCCTCCTCGAGGACCGCTTCGGCGGCCTGCGGCTCCGGCATCCGCGCCACGGCGACGATGTCCTGCCCCGTCACGGCGTCGGCCATGGCGGTGAGCACCTCGTCGCTGGCCTCGCGCACCAGGACGCGCTCACCACCCGGCGTCGGGCGGTCCCGGACGCGCGCCACGAGCTCGGCGAGCGCGGGGTCCCGGTCCACGAGTCCGCCGGACACGTACACCTGGGTCAGCACCCGCCCGGCGCGCCACTGCCCCGCGGCGGCCGTCGGCCCCTCCCCCAGGTGGGCGCGCAAGGCCTCGCGGCAGGCCTGCGGCCCCTCGACGAGGAACGTGCCCGTCCGGCGTCGGGCGGAGCGGCCCGCCAGGGCTGCCACCGCGCGCACGCGCTCGGCGCGGGGATGGGTCATCGGCTCGGCGTGCGGGGTCATGGGGTCTTCCTGGTCGGGGCTCGGCTGCGGGTGCGCAGACGCCGACGGGGCGGGCCTCGGTGGAGGACCCGCCCCGTCGGCGGTGGTGCTCACGCCTGGGGCGTGGTGGTGGGGCTCTCAGGGCCCCGGAGCCGGCTCAGCGGGAGACGGCGGGGGCGTTCACGTCCGCGGGCAGCGCCTCGCGGGCGGTCTTCACCAGCACGGCGAAGGTCGCGGCGTCGGAGACGGCGATCTCGGCCAGCATGCGGCGGTCCACCTCGACGCCGGCCAGCTTGAGGCCCTGCATGAAGCGGTTGTAGGTCATGCCGTTGGCGCGGGCGGCCGCGTTGATGCGGGTGATCCACAGGCGACGGAAGTCACCCTTGCGCTTGTGGCGATGCTGGTAGTTGTAGGTGAACGAGTGGAGCATCTGCTCCTTCGCCTTGCGGTACAGGCGAGACCGCTGGCCGCGGTAGCCGGAGGCGCGCTCCAGCATGGTCCGACGCTTCTTGTGGGCGTTCACTGCCCGCTTCACACGTGCCACGTGCGTACTCCAATCTGTGTGGTCCCCGGGGCGCGCACTGGCGCGTCACGGCCGAGGAGGAAGGGGTTCCGGCGAGGCCGGGGGGGTGTCAGATGCCGAGCATCCGCTTGATCTGCTTGATGCTGCCCTTGGAGACGAGCTGGTCGCCCTTGAGACGGCGGGTCAGGCGCGAGGACTTGTGCTCCAGGTAGTGGCGGCGGTTCGCCTGCTGGCGCATGATCTTGCCGGAGCCGGTCACGCGGAAGCGCTTCTTGGCACCGCTGTGGGTCTTCATCTTCGGCATGGCTGCCGTTCTCCTTCACTCATCGCTGCCGTGCGCGGCGCGCACGGCAGTGCTGGTCACCCCGGTCCGTCCGGACCGGGCTGGTCTGTGGCGACCCCGGGGGGTCAGGCCCGAGGACCGGGCTTGGGGGCACCGCCGCGGGGGGCGGCGGGCTTCGGCGGGGCCGGCATCGGCTTGGCCGTCGGCTTCGGAGCCGACGACGGCGCGGCCG
>NZ_RBLN01000234.1:0-238 GCF_003989405.1 Micrococcus sp. HSID17227
GAAAAAAAAAAAACAAATATGCCTTCCCACCGTTCTTATCCTCACACCTGCGTCTTTCAGCTTCTCATCCAACTTTCCGCTTTCTACATACTTCTGTCAATTATCTTTTCCCTGTCCTATCCTCCGCTCCGCCCCTCCACGCAACTTACCCACACCACTCTTCTTGCCTCCGTCGCCCTCTCATCACTCCTGTCTCTCTCTCCTCTCTTTACCTTACTCTCCCCCCTATCCATCTAAC
>NZ_RBLN01000235.1:0-3668 GCF_003989405.1 Micrococcus sp. HSID17227
CCGTCGGTAAGGTCGTCGGGTGATCCCGCAACCCACCGATCGACTCACGTTCCGGTGCATGACCGACGCTGACCTCGACGACATGTGCAGGCTCCTCGGAGACGCGGAGGTCATGCGCTACTACCCGGTAGGCCAGTCCGGCGACTGGGTGGCGCGGTGCATCCGACCCGGCCTGTGCCGGTCAGCGGGCGCGTCAGGCCCCCCACCTCCGCACGCGCGTCCGACGCACCGCACCGCCCGCCGCACGCTCACCGCGGTCGCCCTGTCCGCCGCCGCCCTCACCGGGCCGGCGGCGTCCGCCACCGTCGTCGCCCTGCCGGTCACGGCGGGGGTCACGGGCGCCGCCGCGCCGCAGGCCCACGCCGTGGCCTGGGACCAGGTGGAGCTCGTGGATGACGCGGGCGTGATCGACCTCGCCCAGCTGCGCCGTGACCTGGCGGGGATCGAGTTCCGGGAGCCGACCCGCGTCGCCGTGGTCACCGAGCGCGGCCCGGACCTGTCCGCACTGGACGACGACCGCGCGTCTCAGGCGTTCAACGGGCGGGTGCTCGAGCGGGCTCGCGCGGAGCACCCGGACTGGCTCAGCGCGGACGGCCAGAAATGGGCCGACGGCCTCGTGATCGTGGCGCTCGACCCGGACAACCGGTTGATCGGGGTGTACGTGGGCGAGGACCGGATGCTCAGCACGGACCGGCTGCGGGAGGTGCGCGAGGCCGGACACGAGGCGGCCCGTGCGGCCCGGTGGACGGACACGGTCGTGGAGGTGACGGACGCCGCCGCCGAGCTGATCGGGCGCCCCTGGTGGCAGGCTCCCGAACTGTGGTTCGGCGCGGGGATCGTCGGTGTGGCGGGCGGCGGCGCCGCGGCCGCGGCACTCGCGAGCCGACGGCGTCGGCGCCGCGGGCCGGCCGGCCTGCTGGGCGAGGCCCGCACCCACCTGACCTCCGTCACCCTGGAGATGGACGCCACCGAGGTGAACGCGTCCACGGTGCCCGAGGACTCGCCCCACGCGGCCGCGCTGATGGAGCGCTTCCGCAACTTCCGGCGCCAGGCGCTCGACGCGTCGGTGGAGCTGGACCGCCTCGAGGCCCTGCCGGAGCGCAGCCTGCATCGCACGGAGCATGCCCGGGCCGCGGAGGACGTCCGGGACCGCGCCCGTGAGCTCGACCGCCTCGACGACGCCGTGGCCGCGGCGAACACCTTCCTCAACCGCCACCCGGGGTGGCCGGCGGCGTGGGACCAGCAGACCGCCCCGCTGCGGGCCGACCTGGACGCCGTCGGCACGCTGGCCTCCTCCGTCGGCTCCGCCGGGCCCGTCCGGTCCGCGGTCGCCGCGCTGGAGTCCTTCCGCACCGAGGCCCAGGACCGGCTCGAGGCGCTGGGTGCGGACCTGCAGGACGAGCGCCTGACCCCGGCCGCGGCGTTGGACGAGCTGGACGCGCTGCGGCGTCGCCTGACCGGGCTCGTCTCCGCCCTCGCCGACGCCGAGGTGGCGGCGTTCGGCAAGGACGAGGCCGAGCGTGAGCTGCTGCGCGACGAGCTGCGCACGCACCGTGGCCCGGTCCGGTCCGCGCGCGGCTCGATCCTGGACTCCGCGCTGCCGGCGGATGCCTACTGGACGGTGGTGGCCTTCACCACGGGCCACCAGGCCGGCGAGCGGTCCGTCCAGGACCACCGCCAGGCGCAGTCCAGCTCCTCCGAGGACCGGCTACGGATCCTCGGGCGGCTCGTTCTCCGGGGCGGGCTCGTCCGGCCGATTCTGAGCCGATCGGGGCCGGATCTGAGCCGGAAGCTCGTCCGGGCCGGGCACCCGGTCCCTGGCCCACCGTTCCGTTCTGCGAGACAGTGAAGGACCATGACCGCCGCTGACACCCCCGAACCCCGCCAGAACCCCCTCGCGTTCTTCCTCGACAAGGCCGTGCCCGAGGCGTGGCACGCGGTCGGGCCGCTGGTCTCGGCCGCGCGCGCCGCCGCCGAGCAGGCCGGGCTGGACCGGCAGCTCGTGGAGCTCGTGAACCTCCGGGTCTCCCAGCTCAACGGCTGCGTGTTCTGCCTGGACCGGCACACCCGCCAGGG
The DNA here is from genome assembly GCF_003989405.1 of Micrococcus sp. HSID17227. NCBI lineage: Bacteria > Bacillati > Actinomycetota > Actinomycetes > Micrococcales > Micrococcaceae > Micrococcus > Micrococcus sp. HSID17227. The sequence continues at coordinate 2,077 of NZ_RBLN01000235.1, forward strand.
CGCCGACGCCGGTCTGAGCGTGCAGCGCATGGGGCTGCTGCCGGCATGGCGTGAGGCAGGGGCCGTGTACTCGGAGCAGGAGCGCGCCGCGCTCGAGCTCGCCGAGGCGGCCACGGACCTCCCCGAGCAGGAGCAGCTGAACTACGTGCAGGCCTCCACGGCCGCCGTGCTCACGGACGCCCAGTACGCGGCCGTGCAGTGGGTCGCGATGGTGATCAACCTGACGAACCGCATCTCGATCCTGTCCCATCACCCCGTGCGGCGCCGGGACGGCTGACCCCTTCCCCGCCGCCGGCCCGGCGGCGGGGTCCACCCAGGAACGAGAGGATCGACCATGTCCGAGCAGACCCCCAGCCTGGAGCACCCGCAGGTCCGCAAGAACGGGGAGAGGTACGAGATCGTCGTCGATGACGCGGGCACGGTGGCCGGCTTCACGGTGGCGATCGACGACGACACCGCCGACGGCCCGGCCCAGCGGATCTTCCCGCACACCAAGGTCGACCACGCGTACCAGGGCCGGGGCCTGGCCTCGATCCTCGTACGCGAGGCGTTGAAGGACACCGTGGCCGCGGGCCGCCGGATCGTCCCCGTGTGCCCGTACGTGAAGGCCTGGGTGGACAAACACGACGACGTGGCCGGCGAAGTGGACCCGGCGCGGCCCGAGCATCTGCAGTTCCTGGAGTCCCGCCAGGGCTGACGCACCGCACCCGGAGACGAGAAGAGCCCCCGCCGATCCGGCGGGGGCTCCTTCTGGTCGGGGTGACAGGATTTGAACCTGCGGCCTCGTCGTCCCGAACGACGCGCGCTACCAAGCTGCGCCACACCCCGTTGGAGGTCTCAGACCTGAATCCAACAGAGAGCGACTATACCAGCCACACCGGGTGCCGCCAAACCGAGATGCGGGGCAGAATCGCACGCGTGAGACCTCTGCGCACCCCGCGAATCCGAGAGAGGCCGGCATGAGCTGGTGGCCGTTCCCGCGTTCCTCCGCGAGCCCCTCCCCCGACGACGACGGCGCCCCGGCCGCTGCCGAGCTCGAGGAGGCCGTGGCCGCCCTGCGACAGCTGTTGCGCGCGGAGCGGCACCGACTGCGCCCGGACAGCTGGGCCCTCGCGTGGGAGATGGTCGAGCAGGCCGCCGAGTACGCGCCAGCCTGGACTCGCCTGCAGCGCACACGGCCCGTGGAGACCCAGGAGCTCGTGCTCGCCCTCACCGGGCGCTTGGAGCCGCTGCTGTGCGACTTCCTCGCTCTCCCCGACTCGGAGAAGCCCACCCATGCCGACGCCGTGCACGCGCGCCTTCGGGAGCAGGGCACGGAGCACGGCCGGCTGCGCCGCCGACTCACCCGCGCGCTCACGGCACGACTGCGGGCCGGCGAGGAGCTCTGAGCGCCGCGGGTGAATGCACCCGGAACGCAGAAAGCCCCGTGCTCATCGCACAGGGCCGCCCGGTGAATCCTCCCGGGAATGCGGGAAGGGCCTCGCACCAACAGTGCGAGGCCCTCCCTCAAAAAATGTCCGGCGGCGACCTACTCTCCCACAACCTCCCGGTTGCAGTACCATCGGCGCTGTGGGCCTTAGCTTCCGGGTTCG
>NZ_RBLN01000236.1:0-3491 GCF_003989405.1 Micrococcus sp. HSID17227
CGCGCAGCGCGCCGGCGCCCGGGGCGTCGTCGTCGATCCCGAGGAACAGGGTGCCCGCCGCTCCCCCGCGCGGGCCGGCCAGGCGGCCCGCCTCGAGCAGGGAGTCCACGAACACGTTGGACACGGGGGCACGGGCGGACAGGGCCGCGAGCGCGGCGGTGTCCGCGTCGGTCAGCAGGCGGACGCGGTCACCCGTGGCGGCCCGGACCTCCCGGTCAGTGGACGGAGACCACCGGGGCACCGGCGGCAGCCTGGTCACCGCCGTCCTCCCCCAGGTCCATCTCACCGGCGATCCGGTTGGCCTCCTCGATGAGGGTCTCCACGATCTGGTCCTCGGGCACGGTGCGGATGACCTCGCCCTTGACGAAGATCTGGCCCTTGCCGTTGCCGGAGGCGACGCCGAGGTCGGCCTCGCGGGCCTCGCCCGGCCCGTTGACGACGCAGCCCATGACGGCCACCCGCAGCGGGACCTCAAGGTCCTGGAGGCCCTCGGTGACCTGCTCGGCCAGCGTGTACACGTCCACCTGGGCGCGGCCGCACGAGGGGCAGGAGACGATCTCGAGCTTGCGCTCACGCAGGTTCAGGGACTGCAGGATCTGCAGGCCCACCTTGACCTCCTCGACCGGCGGCGCGGAGAGGGAGACGCGGATGGTGTCACCGATGCCCTGGCCGAGCAGGTAGCCGAAGGCGGTAGCGGACTTGATGGTGCCCTGGAAGGCCGGGCCGGCCTCGGTGACCCCGAGGTGCAGCGGCCAGTCACCCTGCTCGGCGAGCAGCTCGTAGGCGCGGGCCATGATCACCGGGTCGTTGTGCTTGACGGAGATCTTGAAGTCCTTGAAGCCGTGCTCCTCGAAGAGGGAGGCCTCCCAGACGGCGGACTCGACGAGGGCCTCCGGGGTGGCCTTGCCGTACTTCTGCAGCAGGCGCGGGTCCAGGGAGCCGGCGTTGACGCCGATGCGGAGGGAGGTGCCGTGGTCCGAGGCGGCCTGCGCGATCTCCTTGACCTTGTCGTCGAACTTCTTGATGTTGCCCGGGTTCACGCGCACGGCGCCGCAGCCGGCCTCGATCGCCGCGAACACGTACTTCGGCTGGAAGTGGATGTCCGCGATCACGGGGATGGTGGACTGCTGGGCGATGACCTTGAGGGCCTCGGCGTCCTTGTCCGTGGGGCAGGCCACGCGGACGATGTCGCAGCCGGCGGCCGTGAGCTCGGCGATCTGCTGCAGGGTCGCGCCGATGTCGTGCGTCTTGGTGGTGGTCATCGACTGCACCGAGACGGGGTGCTGCGAGCCGACGCCCACCGAGCCCACCTGGATCTGCCGGGTGGTGCGGCGCGGGGCCAGCACGGGCGGCGGGGCGGACGGCATTCCAAGGCTGACGGGCACGGGGGCGCTCCTCATGGGTTCTCGGGGTCGACGGCGCGGGGCCGCCGGGTTCTCCGGTCCATCCTAGGCGCGCGGGCGCCCCGGGGCGCGGGGCGACCGCCCACGGCGAACGGGCCGGGCTCAGAACAGCCGGACCGGCTCCACGATGTCCGCCACGATCAGGATGACGCCCATGAGCAGCATCGCCGCGCCCACCGCGTAGGTCAGCGGCAGCATGCGGGCCAGGTCGAACGGCCCCGGGTCCGGGCGGCCCGTGATCCGGGCCCAGCCGCGGCGCACCGCCTCCCACAGGGCGCCGGCCACGTGGCCGCCGTCGAGCGGGAGCAGCGGGATGAGGTTGAACACCATGAGCGCCACGTTCACGCCCGCCAGCAGGGACAGCAGCAGGGCGGCCTTGTCCGTCAGCGTGGCCTCCTCGAGCGCCGCCGCCTCCCCGGCGATCCGGCCGACTCCCACCACGGACATCGGGCCGTCCGGGTCGCGCTCGGCCGGGGTCACCACGGCGACGGCGGTGTCCCACAGCCGCTGCGGCAGCACGAGGACGACGTCGACGACGCCCCGCACCTGCTGGGCCACGAGCGGGCCGGCGTCGAGCGGGGTGCCGCGGACCGTCTCGAGCTGCGCGCCCATGCCGATGAACCCGACCTCGTGGGTCGCCACGGTCCCGTCCGGGGCCCGCTCGGGCCGGCCCAGCGCGTCCGTCACGGGCCGTTCCGTCAGGCGCGGGGTCAGGGTGGCGCTCATCCGCTCGCCGTCGCGCTCCCACTCGATCCGGGTGGGCTGTCCGGCGCGGTCCCGGATCGCGGCGGAGAGGGCGTCCCAGTCGGAGACCGGCCGCCCGTCGAAGGCGAGCACGGTGTCGCCGGGGCGCAGTCCCGCCTCGTGGGCGGGCGCGGCGGGATCGCCCGGGCGGCAGTCCTCTGTCCCGCCGGAGGCGGCGCGGGCCTGCTGCTCCTGCATCGTGACCACGCACCGGTAGACCTCGGCGACGGTGGTGCTGGGCTGCGAGGTGCCCACCGTGGTGACCAGCAGGGCGGTGGCGCCCAGCGCGATGAGCAGGTTCATGAACGGCCCGCCGAGCATGATCACCACCCGCTTCCACACCGGCAGGGCGAGGAAGCGGCGGTGCTCGTCGCCGGGGCGGACCTCCGCGGCGGCCTGGGCCCGCGCGTCGTCGGCCATGCGGCCCAGCTGCTGGACGAAGCCCGTGGACGCCGCGCGGGGCGTCTGCCCGGGCCGCGGCGGGGGCAGCATCCCGATCATCGCGACGTAGCCGCCCAGCGGCACGGCCTTGAACCCGTACTCCGTCTCGCCGCGGCGCCACGAGACGAGCGTCGGGCCGAAGCCGATCATGTACTGCGTGACGCGCACGCCGAAGAGCTTGGCCGGGACGAGGTGGCCGATCTCGTGCAGGGCGATCGAGACCGCCAGGCCCAGCGCGACCGCGAGGACGCCCGCGACGTACCAGAGGATCTCCACGACGGTCACCAGCGGGCCCGCGCCGCACGGCGCGCCCAGGCCTCGGCGGCGAGCACGGCATCCACGGTGAGCCCCGTCGGCGCGGGGTCGTGGCCGGCCGCGGCGAGCACGTGCTCGGGGGCATAGTCGGCGACGACGGCGCGGACCGTGTCCACGATCCCGTCGAAGGGCAGGGCGCCGGCGTGGAAGGCGTCCACGGACTCCTCGTTGGCGGCGTTGAACACGGCCATGTGGGTGGGCGAGGCGGCCGCCGCCTCCTTCGCGGCCCGTACCGCGGGGAAGGCCTCCTCGTCGAGGGGCTCGAACGTCCAGGTGGCCGCCCGCGTCCAGTCGCAGGCCGGGGCCGCGCCCGGGAGACGGCGCGGCCAGCACAGCCCCAGGGCGATGGGCAGGCGCATGTCCGGCGGGGAGGCCTGGGCGAGCGTGGACCCGTCGACGAACTCGACCATCGAGTGGACCACGGACTGCGGGTGGACCACGACGTCGATCCGGTCCAGGGGCACGTCGAACAGCAGGTGGGCCTCGATCACCTCGAGGGCCTTGTTCACGAGGGAGGCGGAGTTGGTGGTGACGACGCGGCCCATGTCCCACGTGGGGTGGGCGAGGGCCTGGGCGGGCGTGACGGCG
>NZ_RBLN01000023.1:0-17989 GCF_003989405.1 Micrococcus sp. HSID17227
TTCCCGGCGAGCGACGGGCAGGCGGTCGGGCCCACGGGCCGCCACGGGGAGGCTGCCGCCCCGGCGCCGCGGATCGTGGTGCCGGTGGACCCGCGTGACCCCGTCGCCCGCCGGGAGCGGGAGTCCCTCGAGGTGGTGCTGCAGCACCCCACCCTGCTCTCCGCGGAGCAGTGGACCGCGCTGTACGCCGCCCGCTTCACGGTCCCGCAGTACGCCGCCGTCCACCAGGGCGTGAAGGTGGCCGGGTCGGCGGGGGCGACACCGCAGCGCTGGGTGGACGCCGTGCGGGACGCCGTGCCCCAGGAGGTGGCCGGCGTCGTCTCCGAGCTGGCCGTCCGCGACCTGCCCGCCCGCACTCCCGAGGATGTGGACCGGTACTGCCGGGACATCATGAACCGCCTGTTCGCCCTGCAGATCGTGCACCGCAAGGAGGAGCTGCTCGGGCGCCTGCAGCGGCTCGGCCCCGAGGGCGACCCCGCCGAGTTCACCCGCCTCAACAGCGAGCTCATGGAACTGGAGGCGCGCCGCCGGGCCCTCCGAGCCGACGACTGACCCCCACCCGTTTTCGTTCGGGAAACGGCGGCTCCAGGCGCGTTTTCGTTCGGGAAACGGCGGCCCGTCGGCCGCGCGGCGTCAGCGCTCGTCGACCGTGAGCACCTCGCCGGACGTGGCGTCGATCTCGACCTCGGGGCCGTCGGAGCCGTCCTCGCGATCGAACCGGACCTCCCACTGGAGGGTGCCGTTGTCGTCCTCCAGGTCCATCTCGTCCAGGGTCACCCCGTCACGGCCCTCCCGGGCGGTGTCGAGGGCCTGCTGGGCGGTGACCTCGGCCTCCTTCGCCTTCTGGACGTCCTCGGGATCCGACTCGCGATCGGTCTCGGTGATGTCGCCGTCGGCGGTGACGTCCAGCTCCTTGGCCCCCTCGCCCACCACGACGTCGACCTCCCAGGTCGTGTCATCGTCGTTGGCATCCACCGCGACGATGATGCCGTCGGCGTACTTCTCCAGGACCGCGTCGATCACCGCGTAGGCGGGCTCGTCGGCCTGGCCGGTGGCCGAGCCGCTGCCGGCCGCGGCGGCCGTCGACGAGGCCGAAGCGGAGGAGGCTGATGACGACGCCGAGCCCGACGCGTCGTCCGTGGTGGGGGTGCTCGCCACCGCCGAGGAGGCGTCGACCCCCGGCGAGGCGGAGCCGTCGTCGCCGTTGTCGGAGGTGGTGCCGCAGGCCGCGAGGGCGAGGGCGGCGAGCATGCCCGTGCCGGTCAGGGCGGTCTTGCGTGTGAGGGTCGTGATGGTCATGGACACGTCTCTCCTTCGGGTCCGTTCCTGATGGTTTTGGGGTGTCCGCGCACCGTAGGCCCGCCGGAACCGTGCCTGGCAAGGGCCCGGTCCCCGGGCGTGGGTAGGACGACGACGGCGCCCCGCGGCCGGGTGGCGCGCAGGCAGGGGCTCTGGTAGAGTTCCATCCGTTGTCCGAACGGCTCCGGCGGTTCGCGGCACATTCCCCCGTAGCTCAACGGCAGAGCATTCGACTGTTAATCGAAGGGTTGTTGGTTCGAATCCAACCGGGGGAGCGATCCTGAGGCCCCTGCACCGACCATGTCGGTGCGGGGGCTTCTTCGTGCCTGGAGGACGACCGGGCCGAACAGTTCAGCGAGCGTGATGTCGAGCCACCCCGCGATCGAGGCCAGTTCGGGGAACGTGAAGTCCTGCTGTCCGCTCATCCGCCGGCTGACCGCGCTGCGTGTCAGGCCCATGTGCCGGGCCATGTCGGACTGGTTGACCTGCCGGCGGCCCATCCAGGCGCGGATCTCCGCGAGGAGCGCGGTCTTGATTTCTGACTCATCCATGTGTCCAGCGTAGCGAAGGGCAGGCCAGTCGTCATGGGATACGAAAAAAAATTGCTACATAAGCAACATACGGCTTGACCAGTGTTGCGGGTAGCACAACACTGGTGGCCATGACGAGACAGAAGCAGTTAACTCTGCAAATCCGCTCCAGGTTGGCCCTGGCCGACAAAAGCATGGGGGACCTGGGCGAAGCCCTCGGTCTAAGCCGCGCATCGGTGTCAGCACGTATGAACGGGCACCGCGATTTCACCTTCACGGAACTCGAGACCGTCGCTGACTTTCTTGGGTTGTCGATGCGAGACCTCTTCGTGTTCGAGGCCGAGGAGGGGAAGCCGTGACGGCGACAGTGGTTGACCCTGACCACGGCGCGTCCATGACTGCTGCGGCAGCGCGTGACCTCACGGACCAGATTAAGACTGGCATGGAGTCGGTCTACCACCTCATCCGTTCGGCATATCGAGGACGGGCCTGGGCCGTTCTTGGCTACCGCAGCTGGGACGACTACGTGACCCGTGAGTTCGGAAACCTCCACCTCCGTCCGCCCTTGGAATATCGGCAGGACGTGGTCCTCTCACTTCGTGAGGCCGGCATGAGCGCACGCGCCATCGCAACCGCCACTCAGTTGTCTAAGAGCACCGTGCACCGGGAACTCGACGCGACGGCGGGTCGAGATGTCCCAAATGGGACACCTGGAAACGCTCGGCGGGTGACTGGCACGGACGGGAAGACCTATCAGCCGGTGCGCGAGCGAGCCGCGACGTCGTCCGAAGGGCCAGAGGCGGTGCTCGAGGGCCAGATGGGCCTGGACTCGGTGCTGGACATGCCGGCCGAGGACTTCGGGATCGAGCCGCTGAACTTGGTCCGGCACGACGAGGAACAGAAGGGCCGCGCGCGTCGTGTGCTGACTGCGTTCAACGGGTCGGGTGCGGCCGCGGTGCCAGCGCTGATCAAGGCGGCTACCCCGGTGGCCTCGCTGGTGTCTCCGGCGACGGGTAAGGCGCTGGTCGAAGACGAGGACTTGCACGGGGTCGTGTGGGACTCGGTGCGGTGCGTGCGGACGCTGGCGCACGTGATCCGGTCCGTGGGGCATGTCGAGGGCGAGTCCCAGGCGGAGATCCGGTCGACGCTGCGGGACGCGGTGGACGACCTGGATGAGGTGCTGAAGAAGATCGAGGAGGGCACGCGATGAGCGCGCAGCAGATGTGGGAGGCCCGAACGTCTGGGCCGAAAAGGGCGGAAGCCCCGGCCAGCGGGCAGGCTGTCGGGGCTTCCGAAAACGCTCAATCCGAGACGGTGCACATTCCAAAGAACACGCTGGTCGAGCACTCAAAGGATAGCACCGGGGCGCGGCCCACGGACAGTGGGATTCGGACGCTTCCGCGCCGGGTCAACCCGAACGATGGGCGGTTCATCCGGGCCGTGGTGGCCGGGACCGCTGTGGCCGGGCTGGTGGCGTTCTCCATTTCGTTCGCGGCGCTGTACGAGGTCGCGGCGTGGCTGGGGCTGCCGCCGTTCATGCATTGGGCAGTGCCGGTCTTCATAGACCTGGCGATCCTGGTCTACGCAGGCTCCGTACTGGTGCACGAGTCTCGAGGGGAGTCCGCGCGGGCGTCGTGGTGGGCGCTGGGGGCGTTCACGGGGCTGTCGATGATCGCCAACGGGGCGCATGCGTGGAGTGCTGAGAACGCGAGCGTGTGGCAGTCCGTGGTGGGTGCGCTCATCGCGGTGATGGTTCCGGTGGCGGTGTTCGTGGCCACGGATCAGCTGGCGCGGGTCGCGGTGGAGAACCCGGACTCGCGGCGGGCCGAGCGCGCATCGCAGGTGTCGGAGGAAGCAGAGCAGCTGAAGGCTCAGGCGGAGCTGGATCGTCAGCGCGCGGAGCTGGAGGCCGAACTCGCAGCGAGCCGCTGGCAGATCGAGGCCCAGCGGCGCGAGGCCGAGCGGGAGGCCGAGGTGGCCGAGGCTCGGCACCGGCAGGAGCTGGAACGGATGGAGCGTCAAGCCAAACTCGAGACCGAACGCGAGGCCCGCGAGGTTCCGCAGGCCGTGGTCGAGGAATCGCAGGTCGCCCAGGGGATCGAGGTCGTCGAGACCGTGGCGTCGTCAGAGCCGGTCGCCGCAGAGACGAAGACGGTGGAGAAGGCATCGGGTGCGGACATCACCGCATGGATCGTGGCCCGTGCGCAGGAGGGCCAGGTGCCCTCGGCGGCGGAGGTCGCAGAGAAGTTCGGGTGCTCAGAGCGCACCGGGCGCCGCCGCTTGGCCGATGCCCGTGAGGCGCACGCCGAGGCATTCGGGACCGAGGAGGAGCAGGCATGAGCATCGAAGCGATGAAGTGGGCGCAGAAAGTCGCGGAGACAGGCCAACTCAACACCGGCCAGGCGTTCGTGCTTTTGCTGCTGGGTGACCATGCGGACGAGGCGTGGTCGTGCCACCCGAGCCAGGAGTTGTTGGCCCGGCGGTCGGCCCAGACGGTGCGTTCGGTGGAGCGGCACATCGCCCGCCTGCGAGACCTGGGCCTGGTGGACACCGAGTCTCGCTACGGGGACGGGCGCGGGCGGATCGGCTTGAGGTACTACCTCCGCGAAGAGGCCCTGAACGACCTTGTCCAAGACGCCGAGACCCGCATGAACACGCGACCCGACAATCTGTCGGGTAAATCTGAGACCCGCACGAAGACGCGACCCGACAATCTGTCGGGTAAATCTGAGACCCGCACGAAGACGCGACCCGACAATCTGTCGGGTAAATCTGAGACCCGCATGAACACGCGACCCGACAATCTGTCGGGTGAGTCGACTCACCCGACAATTTCGGCGGACTCACCCGACAATCACGACTTTGCCGACTATAAGGATCGCGCGCGGACTAACCCTCAAGAACCCTCATCTGTCCGTCCGTCAGTCCGTCAGTCCGGTGCAGTGCGCGCGGAGACGACGACGGACGACGGACGACGGACCGATCAGGTCATCGACGGTGGGGAAGGCGTGGGGCTGGTCCATCGGGGTGTGGTCCTGGCGGACTTGGTTCAGCGGGTGCCGGCGGCTGCGGACCTCGGAGACGGGCAGCTGCGGTCCATCGTGGACGTGGTCTTGGCGCGGGCCTCGGGGCCGGTGCGCAAGCCCACGGCCTTCGTGGCGCGGTCCTTGGCCTCGGAGTTCGAGGAATTGGTCGCTGTGACCCGGCCCCGGCCGGTCGCCGTGACTCAGGCTCCGGCTGCTTCGGGGCAGGTGCGTGAGCTGCGGACCGGTGAGCCGTGCCAGGACCCGGACGTGCACATCCCGGCGTACGGGCAGGCCGTGCTTGCAGACTGCCCGCACTGCCGGCTGGAGCGGCGGGCGATGCCACGGGCGTTGATGGAGGCGGTGGACTGATGACCGGGCAGGCGGACCGGGTGGCTCCGGCGGGGATGGTGCTGGTGACCGGTGACGAGCTGGCGGAAGCGGTGGCCTCGGTGCGAGGCACGGTGGTGGCCGTACTCGGACCCTCGGGCAACGGCGACGTCGTCGAGGACGTGCTCCAGAGCACGTGGGAGTCCGCGTGGCACTCCCGGGAGCGGTTCGATCCGGACCGGGGTTCCCTGCGGACCTGGGTCGGCACCATCGCCCGGAACCGAGCGGTGGATCATCTGCGGGCGGTCGGCCGGTCGCGGGCGGGCCAGGAGGCGCTGGAGGCTTCCGCGGTGGCGCGGGAGAAGACCGCGGTGTCGACGGTCATGGAGGACCCGGCCGAGGCTGTGGTTGAAGCGCTGGCTGCACACCGGGAAGTCGCGGAGGTGATGCGGGTGGTCGAGTCGGTCATGGAGTCCTCGGAGATGACGGCCCGTGCCCTGGCCGTGGTGCTGGCGTTCGGGGATGACGTCGTGGCGGCATCGGAGGCGATGGGCGTCTCGGTGACCGCACTGCGTCAGGCCCGGCGTGAGCTGGTGCGCTGTGCCCGGGTGGTCCGGGCGGCGCAGGAGGTGGCCCGTTCGGGGCAGGCGGTGACGATGCGTGTGCTGATCAGCTGCCTTCCCGACGACGGGGACGCGGGGGACTGGGCGCGGCAGGTCGCGTTGGCCTGCGCGCAGGCGGGGGGCCGGATGGAAGCGGTCACGGTCGAGGACGTCATGCAGGCCACCGGGTTCAGCCACTCCACGAGTCGGCAGTACCTGGCCGAGACACGGCACCTGCTGAGGGTGGCGACAACGGTGATCCGAAACGAGAGGGCAGAGAAGTGAGCGAGCAGACGGAGTTCGAGCAGAGCCATGACGTCCCGGAGGGTCAGGAGCCGCGCGTGGTCTACGTAGAGCGGGACCGGGGACTGGTCGCGTCCGTGCGGCGACTGCGCCAGCGCGCAGGCGAGGCCGGGCGGCGGTGGGTGGCGGAGTCCGTGGACGCGCCGCTGCCGACGTCGTGGCAGGAGCGGGTACCGGACGCGTGGGACTCGGCGCGGGGTCGGTGGGTGATCGCGGCCGTGGCGCTGGCGGTGCTCGTGGTGTGGGTGCTGGTGGTGCAGGCGATGGCGCGCTGACAGACCTTCGCGGTGGGGACCGCGAACCCAGGACGAGACACGGCAACGAAGCAAGAGCGGGCCAGACGAGCGGCGAGGAGTCGGACATGTTGAACGGAATCAACCCGGACGGGCTGTCGGGGTGGTCACAGATCAGTGGATGGGTGGTCGGGACGGCGCTGGTCGTGCTGATCCTGGCGGTGGGGGCTGGCGTGGCGCTGGCGGTGTGGGGCAGGGCCTTGTTCTCACCTGGCGGGATGCGCAAGGGGTGGACGATGGTCGCGTTGGCGGCGGTGGGGGCGACGGTGCTGGGCGCTGGCACGGCCGGCACGAGCTGGGGGGCTGGGCTGGGGACGAGCGAGCTGATGCCCGCCGGGGCCAGGCCGCAGTCGGTCGCGATCGAGAAGAACGCCCCGAAGCAGACCTGCAACCGGCAGGCGGTGCGGGACTTCGACAAGGAGGAGCCGTCGCCGGATCGGGCAGAGCGTGAGCGTGTGATCAGTGCGTTGCTCGGTGGACAGCCCGCGTTGGACGGGTACGAGTGGGGCAAGGAGGCTACGGGCACGGAATCCTCGTACACGGTCGTCACATCGGTGAAGTGGTACGCCACGGGCGAGGTGAACGGGTCGGGTGAGCCGGACTGCTCGGCACAGAACGAGGCCACGGCCGAGTGCTCGCCGGTCGAGGTGCACGTGGCGCGTCAGTCGCTGACCAACGGTGCTCAGACCGGGCGGACCCTGACGCTGACGCGGGGTCAGAACTGCTCTTGATCTGATCTGCGAGTTGCCCCCACCTGCTGCGGATGCAGCGGGTGGGGGCTTTCTCGTGTGCGGGCCAGGTGACATGCGTGGCGGTGGGGCGCGTCGTACATCTGGCAGCGGGCGGGAGTTGCCCGTTCGGCCCGGAAGGTATCCAGGCCGTCGTCACATCACATCCCTACGGGAGGACCTCTGATGAGCAATCTGATTCACGCGGCCACCACGGTGGCTGCCGGTGTCCCGGACATCGCACCGAGCTTCAACGGGCCGTGGATGCCCACCATCCAGAACATCACGGGCCTGGCGTTGGGCACCTTCCTGGTCATCCTGATCGTCGCCGTCGGCATCGGCGTGCTGGTCTGGATCTTCGGCAAGCTCTCCTCGAGCGGCCGCGCGCAGGACGTGGGTATCAGCTTCGTGGTCTGGGGCATCGTTGCTGCGGCCCTGATCGCCGGTGCTGCGAGCCTGATCGGCTGGGGCGCTGGCCTGCCGCTGTTCTGAGGTCCTGAGCGCACTCACGGAGGGAGAGAACGATGTGGGAGAAGGACTTCGAGGAGTTCATGCGGGGTTCGATCCTGGGGCTGGCGAAGGCCGCTTCCGGGCTGCTCGAGCAGGCTTTCTCCGTGGGTGCGCTGACCCCGGAGTGGTGGGTCACGGTCGTCGGCGGGCAGGTCACTACGACGGTGGCCGGTGGCGAGAGCACGGTGATCGACCACCCGGGGATGCTGAACATCATCGTGGTGGCGATGATCCCGCTGCTGATGATCTTCGTGGCCGTGCAGGTCGTGCTCTCGGCGGTGCGCGGGTCTACGGCCGGCATGGTGCGCGCGTTCCTGGCGGCGGTGTTCAGCATCCCGGCGACTTACGTGGTGGTCGGGCTGGTGTGGATGGCGATGGGGGCGACCCAGCAGCTGACCTTGTGGATCTTGCGGGTCGGTTCCGGTGGCACCGATGGCCAGGACGAGGCGGTGGCCGGCGTGCTGGGGCTGTTCGGTCTGACCTACGACGCCGCCAACGACAAGATCCTGCTGGATGAGAACTTCGCGCAGTGGGAGATGGCCAGCGAGAACTCGGAGAACGGGATGATCGTGGTCGCGGTGATCATCGCGCTGGTGATCTTCTTCGCCTGCTTCGTGCTGATGGCGATGATGATCTTCCGTCTGGTGCTGATTCTGATCTTGGCCTCGTTCGCGGCCCCGGCGATCTTCTCGTTGGCCCTGGAGCCGGCCAAGGCGCTGGCGGGGCGGTGGCTGTCGATGATGCTGGGGCTGATCATGGCCGGGCCACTCGCAGCCGCCGTTGTGCGGCTGGGCATGGCGATGGCGGCATTGTCCACGGATTGGGTGCAGACCGTGGCTGGCATGGTGCTGGTGTTCGTGGCCGCGGCCATGCCGATCTTCATGCTTGCAGTCACCGCGTGGCTGGCCGGCGGTGCTGGCCAGGCTGAGCAGGCGGGCGTGATGGCCGCGAGCCGGGCCGGGCGTGGAGCAATGAATTCGATGCGGGGCGTTTCGGCGCGGGCTGGCCGGATGCGCCAGCGTGCCGGGGCGATGGTGATGCGAGGAGGCCGCTGATGGCAACGATGATTCAGGAGTCGATGGACTCGGAGTACGACGACGTCCGATTCCCCCAGGAACGGACTCAGGGACTGATCCTGGGGCTGACCCTGGAGCAGGTGATCGTGGTTCTGGCCGGCGTGCTGATCGGCATGGCGTTCATCCTGCGTGGCGGGCCGGCCATGCTCGTGGGTATCGGGCTGATGGCCGTGATCGGCGCGTTCGGCGCGACCCGGTTCCGTGGCCGGTCCCTGCCTGGCTGGGTGTGGGTGGCGATGCAGTACCTGCGGCGCGGGGCAACGGATCAGCTCGAGTACCGCCAGGGGATGGCCCCGGCACACGTGCTGGAGCTGGTGGACGGCGAGCCGCAGGCCCCGGTGAGCGAGGCAGGGCCGCAGGCTCAGCGCGATGCGAAGGGGCGGATCAAGCCGGGTGAGCCGGCACGGTTCCGGCTGCCGGGTGTGGCCGGTGAGCTGATGGTCTACGCGATGCCCAACGGGGCCGGGTTCGTCTGGGACCCGCGCGCCCGGGAAGCGGTGGTCTGTGCGAAGGTCATGACGACGCGGGGCTTTGACCTGGAGTCCTTCGACGCTCAGGAGGAACGGTCCCTGTCGTGGGGATCGTCGCTGGCGGCGCTGTCGCGTCTGCCGGGTGTGGTGCGGATTCAGGCGTCGGATCAGACGACGCTCATCTCCGGTGCGGCCGTGGAGGACTTCTACGAGTCCAAGCAGGAGGGCGCGGGCCGGTCAGGGGCAAGCGTCGACCCGTTCCTGGACCAGGCGTTCCGTGAGCTGATGAAGGAGGCCCAGTCGATGCCGGTGCACGAGCAGTGGCTGACGCTGGTGGTCTCCCCGTCGAAGATCACCTCGCAGGTCAAGGCGCTCGGCGGGGGCACCCCGGCGCTCATGGAGCACATGCTCAAGCTGATGACGACGGTGGAGAGCACGCTGCCGCGCTCGGGGACCCAGGTGACCGCCTGGCACTCTCCGCGCACGCTGGCCGGTCTCTCGCGGTCGGCGTTCGACCCGGACGCCTCGGTGATGGTCTCGACCATGAAGGCGGACGGGAAGACGGCGGGTACCGCGCCCTCGAGCGCGGGACCGATGGCCGTGGAGGTCCATGCGGGCCACATGGTCACGGACGGGAACTACCACCGCACCTACAAGGTCTCCGAGCTGCCGCAGAACCTGGCCCGGCTGGGGTTCCTGGACGAGCTGGTGTTCGCCGGGGACTTCCGGCACACGGTCTCGGTGTTCCTGGCTCCGGTGGAGCGTGGGGCCGCGGTGCGGTCCGTGCAGCGGCGCAAGACGGACTGGCACACGAACTCGCGGCTGATGAGCAAGCTCGGGCGCATCGGGTCGTTGGAACATGACCAGTCCCTGGAGGACGTGGAGCGCGAGGAGGCCGAGCTGCGGCGTCGGCACACGGGCGTGGATGTCGTCGTGCTGGTCACGGTGACCGGGTCCTCGCGGTCCGAGCTGGAGTCCGCGGCTGCGGAGGTCGTGGCCTCCGGGATCACGGCCGGGTGCGAGCTGCGCCCGGTGTGGATGGAGCAGGACGCGGCGTTCGTGGCCGGTGCCCTGCCGTTCGGAAGGATGAAGCTCTGATGCGTGAAGAACCGAAGGTCGATCTGTTCCAGATCATCGAACCGGGCAAGGACGAAGCCCGAGAGGCCAAGCGTGCGGCCCGGGAGCTGGAGCGAGGCCAGCGGGCGCTGCGGAAGGCGATGGCTGCGCAGGCTAAGGAGGTGCGGTTCCCTCAGCCGCAGTGGGGCAAGGCCGGACCGCGCGGGGCACGGCAGCTGCGGGGGATGCGCACGCTGGCCCCGCGGCCGGTCCGCACGACGACGCATACGGCCTCGACGGCGTACCCGTTCGTGGCCGGCCCCGGTCTGGGTGCGCGCGGGCTGATGATCGGCAAGGACATGCACGGCGGCGGCGCGTTCTGCTTCGACCCGTGGGCACTCTATGAGGCCGGGATCATCTCGGGCATGTCGATGATGCTGTTCGGTCAGGTGGGCACCGGGAAGTCGTCACTGGCCAAGTCGCTGGCGGTGCGGCAGGTGCTGGCCGGGCGCAAGCTCTCGGTGGCCTCGGACAAGAAGGGCGAGTGGACCCGTGTGGTCAAGGGCCTGGGTGGATCGGTGATCCAGGTCGGCCCTGGCCTGGACACGCGCCTGAACCCGTTGGACCCGGGCACCCGGCCCTCGACGGACGTGCAGGGCGAGCTGATGACGGATCGGGCGTGGGCCTCGATGGTGCGGACTCGGCGCATGTCCATCTTGGTGGCCCTGGTGAAGATCCTCACCGACCGGGACATGACCTCGCCCGAGCACCATGTGCTCTCGGCGGGCCTGGACGCGGCTGTGGCGGTCGCGGACGCCGAGGGACGTCCGCCGATCATCCCGGACGTGATCCGGGCGCTGGACGCGGCCCGCACGGACCCGGACGCGATGAAGGCGCAGGCCGCGTCGGTGACGATGATGACGCTGGGCCGCGTGTCCTCCGGCGATCTGGCCGGCATGTTCGACGGGGAGACCACGGTGGTCCTGGACGATCAGGCGTGCGCGACGAGCATCGACACCTCCGCGTTGCTGGGTGCCTCCCCGGAGGCGGTGCGCGTGGTCAACGCGTGCGCGGGCGCGTGGACCGAAGCGATGGTCACCACGCGCGACGGCGGGCAGCGGATCGTGATCTACGAAGAGGGCTGGGACAACATCAGCTCCGAGGCCGACCTGCGGCGCATGGTCGAGCAGTGGAAGCTCAGCCGCGCCTACGGCATCTTCAACGTGCTTGTGCTGCACAAGATCGCTGACCTGGACATGGCTGGTGATCAGAGCTCGAAGATGGCCGCGATGGCCCGGTCCCTGCTGGCCGACGCGGACGTGAAGGTGATCTACCGGCAGGACCGGTCCGCGCTGAAGATCACGACGTCGGAGATGGAACTGTCCGACCGGGAGCGGTCCCTGGTGCGGTCCCTGCCCAAGGGCACGGGCCTGTGGCGTCTGGGGGATTCCTCGTTCGAGGTGCAGAACGTGCTCACGCGGGCCGAGCTGCCGCTGTTCGATACGGACGAGCGCATGGACAAGGCGAAGGAGGCGGTGGCCTGATGCGACGTGAACGTGGCAACAACTCGGTCCTGGAAGGGGACAGCCCGGCCGAGACGGCACTGATCTGGCTCATCGGTCCGGCCGTGCTGCTCTACGGGGCGTACCTGCTGGCCGGGTTCCTGGCCGGGCGTATCCACTGTGGGGCACCGACGAAGCCGGACTCGCTGTTCGCGCCGCTGGGCTTCCTCGTGGGCGAGCACGACCCGGCCACGTTCGGGGCCACCGCGCAGGGATGCACGGCGACCACCGGCGGGGTCATCGGCTGGCTGATCGGTCTGGGTGTGTTGGTGCTCGTGCTGATCGGCGTCGCGGTGACGGCGTGGAGCCGATACCAGCAGTCGGACAAGAAGTTCATCAAGGAGCTGCGCGAACGCGAGGGCCTGGCCCGGTCTACGGAGATCACCAAGACGGTGGGCCGCAAGTCGGTGCTGTCCCGGGTGAAGAAGGTCCGGCCCTCGATCAAGAAGCCGGCCATCACGGACGGGGCCATGCGCCTGGGCAAGGCCGAGGGCGTGGACGTGTTCGCGAGCTACGAGGAGTCGGTGGTGCTGATCGGCCCGCCGCGCTCGGGCAAGGGCGTGCACCTGCTGATCGGCGCGATTCTCGACGCACCCGGCCCGGTCATCACGACCAGCTCACGTGCGGACAACCTGGGGGCCACAGCCGAGCTGCGCAAGAAGAAGGGACCAGTGGCCCTGTTCGACCCGCAGGGACTGACCGGTCAGCCCTCCACGCTGAAGTGGTCCCCGATCACGGGCTGTGAAGAGCCGCGTGTGGCGAACCAGCGGGCGGCGTCGCTGATCGGTGCCTCCGGCCTGGGGTCCTCCAGCTCGAACGCGGAGTGGCAGGCCCCGGCCATCACGATCATGGAGTGCCTGCTGCACGCCGCGGCGCTGGGTGAGCGCACCGTGGATGACCTGATGCGGTGGGGCAACAACCCGGCCGAGGCCAAGGAGGCCGTGAAAATCCTCACCGAACATCCCAAGGCCGCGCTGAACTGGAACCTGGTGCTCAAGGGCATCATCGAGGGCGACCCGAAGCTGCTCCAGTCCAAGTGGTTCGGCGTCGAAGGTGCGGTCAAGGGGCTGTCGGTGCCCGAGGTCCGCGACGTGCTGCGACCCAACCGGTTCGAGGAGACCCTGGACATCGACAAGTTCCTCACCGAGTGCGGGACGCTCTACATCGTGGGCACCAAGACCGGCGGCTCGTCGGCGGGGCCGTTCCTGATCGCGATGATGGACGCCATCACCGAGCGGGCGCGCGAGCTGGCGGCGAAGTCGCCCGGGAACCGGCTCGACCCGCCGCTGTCGCTGGTGCTCGATGAGATTGCGAACATCTCCGGTGCCTGGCCGGGGCTGACCCAGCTCATGGCTGACGGCGGCGGCGTGGGCATCTCCCCGTTCGCGGTGTTCCAGTCGATGGCTCAGGCCCGCAACGAGTGGGGCGAGCAGCAGGCGCAGGCGTTGTTCGATGCGGCCACGGTGAAGGTCCAGCTCGGGGGTGCCTCGAACGTGTCCGACCTGGAGCAGTTCGCCAAGCTGGCCGGCCAGCGCAAGATCATGCGGACCTCGAAGTCTCGCGGCAAGGACCACACCTCGGTCTCCGAGCAGATCCACGACACCGACGTGGTCTCGGTCGCGGAGCTGCGTCGGCTGCCGTTCGGGTGGGGGGTCCTGCTGAACCGTAATGGGCGTCCGATCCTGATGCAGATGACCCGCTGGTGGGACCGCAAGGACGGCAAGCAGATCAAGGAGGCCGCGGGGCGGTACTCGAAGGCGCTGCTGGCTGAGCTGGAGTCCAAGGACCCGGCCCCGTCCACACCGACCGACGCGGACCGGGCCGAGGACTCCGTGGCGGCGTTGGACCCGGTGCCGGAGACGGCCCCGGCGATCCCGGTGCGGTGAGGGCATGGGCAGGTTCGGGCTGCACCGCACCAGCTCGGCCGAGTACAAGCGGTACCTGCGGTCCCAGGCATGGGGGTACAGGCGGGTGCGGTGGTTCGCAGACTGCCGGCAGGCCGGCCAAGAGCCGGCCTGCCAGGTCTGCGGGATCACGCTGACCCAGGCTGGGACCCTGGACCTGCACCACGTCTCGTACAAGGGCGTGGGCCAGGACGAGGAGGGCCGGTGGCAGGCCCGCGAAGCGCACAACGACCTGATGCCGTTGTGCCGGGACCACCATCAGCGGCTGCATCAGATCATGGACGGCAAGAAGGAGTTCTTTGGATGGGACCGCAGGCGGGCCACGGTCGTGATCGTGGCCAGGATGATCCGGCAGAGGCAGGCATGAGCACGGACGGGGGTGCACGGTGCCATGTCTGCCAGCGGCCCGTCTCCACGAGGTGGCACTGCGCCGATGGACGATACCTGGACCGCGCCGAGTGTCGTGCCACCGGCGGAATCGGGGTGTGGTTGTGCGGTACATGCGAGGACGCCGCGCATCGCTACATGCGCTCGACCGGGGCAGACGGGCGCGAGGCCGTTGAGGAGCTGTTCGCCCGGCTCGAGAGGCTGTTGGGCGGGCCAGCACGCCGGTACACGAGGGAAGGACGGAACTGATGGCATCGCCCTGGGTTGAAGACGACGAGCCCACGGACTGGGAGGCGCCGGCGGCCGCCGATGACGACGGACAGACGGGAACTCCGCTGCCCTACGTCGACCCGGAGGTCGCCGCGGAACTCGCGGGCGAGGGTCCGCCGGTGTGGATGGGCACGCGGTGGAGGGAGATCAAGGCAGAGCACCAGTGGGAGGCGTGGAACACGCTGCGTCGGTGGGTGGACTGGTTCGTAGCCGAGTACCGGCTGGTGACCTCGGTAGTGCCACCCTGCTGGTACAAGCACTCGGACCTGACGGCCGAGCTGTATGCGGCGATGTGCATGGAGTACAAGGTCTGGGAGGAACAGGCTCCGGGGCTGGGCCCGATGATGATGTGGCACCCGCATGTGGAGATGCTCACCGCGCGTCTGCGCCGCATGGTGGATGAGGCCGGCTGCGCGAAGATCGGGAGGCACAAGGAGCCCGAGGCGTACGGAGACCGGCCAGCGTTCACGCTGGACTACGACGAGGACGACTTCACGGCCTGGGCTGGTACCACCCGTGAACAGGACACCCTCGAACGACCCGCGACGGGCGTGCAATACGTGCGGGCACGTGTGGTGGACGGCGACGGCGGGCAGGTCGCGGTGTCGAACCCGGTGGGGCTGGCCGCCTCCCGGCAGCCTGAAGACGTGGCCGTGGTGCTGGAGATGTCCTCGTCTACGCCGTCGGCTCCACGGCTGGCGGTGTCCGTGGCTGATAGTCGGGACGACCTCAGTGTGGAGTGGGAGAGCTCCCCGGACGGGCACATCTGGGGCACCCTGGGAGATGAGCAACAGCCGGAAGACTCGAGCGAGGAGGAACGACGATGAACTGGGTTCGCGGCACCGGTAGCCCGTGGAACATGCACTGGGTCCAGCAAATGGACAGGCAGGAGTGGGACCTCTATGAGGACGACCGCACCGGCGCAATGTGGGTGGAGCGGGAGTACGGCACCGTGCTGGCCATGCTCAGCGACGGTGGCTGGCGGATGACGAAGAACGGGGCGCCGTACCGGTCCCGGTACCGCGTGTTCGAGTTGGCCGGAACCGATGTTATCGAGCGCACGGATGTGTTGTTCTCGGGGCTGGCTCATGGTGGGCACTTCGATGAACGCCAGGAGGGTGCTGGGCGGTATCAGGCCGTGCGTCGGGAATGCGTCGAAGCAATCGAACGGAAGCTCCAGGTCGCTGTGACGCAGAGCTGACTACAGGAGCACCATGACGGAGCGGCCCCGATACCGGAGAGGTATCGGGGCCGCGGGCTTCTCGGTCTGACGTAGGAGATTCAGTCAGGACGGCCAGCCTGTGATGCCTTCGAATAGTTGGCTCAGGCTGAGGCTGGCCGTCGTGTTGGGGTCAGTCAGTGCGATTGGTGGCGCGACGATGCCGTGCGGTCTCGAAGATCACGTGCAGGATCGAGGCAACCAGAATCAGAGCAAGTGCAAACCACGTCCACCCGTCCAGGCTAAGGTTCGCGATGTCGTGGCCCTGGTTCTGAAGGTCGGTGATGGTGCTCTTGAACTTGTAGCTGACGATGGCTGACAAGCTGACCAGGACAACAAGTGTGGCCCATGCGACTGCTCGTTTGCGGATGAGGATGGATGCACCGAACATGACGGTCCAGAATCCCACGACGATAGGGAGGGCGCTTGTCAGCATCAACGACCCCACCAGGTTCTGGAGCGAAGTCGGGACCTGGTCATTTTTGACTTCTTCGACACCAGCGAGGATCGGGACTGGTTGGGGGTCGGTGGTTGCGTCAGTGGGTTGGTCGTTGGGTGCGTCAGAAGACGGGTCGGTGGCTGAGGCGGAGGCGGTAAGCAGCAGGAGGGCGTGCAGGGGCGCAGGAGGGCGTGCAGGGGCGCAGGAGGGCGTGCAGGGGCGCAGGAGGGCGTGCAGGGTGCGGACCGGCGGAGCCGGAGCAAGTTAGATACTTAGCTATGCTAAGTCGCTTTCGGCCTAGTCAGGCCGGGATTCGTTGCACTGTGCTGGGGGTGCAGGCGCAGGGGGTCAAGCGTCGTCGGAGGCGTCCGTTTTGGGGGCCTGGGGGGTGTCCGGGGTGCGCGGCGGGTCGTTCTTGTGGATCGCTTAATGAACGGCGCGTGTGCTGACGCCTTCGCGCTCGGCAATGGCGCGCATGATCATGCCTTCGGTGCGCATGGCGCGGATACGTTCATGGAGCGCGGCGACCTTGACGAAGTACTTCTCGCAGGGCTGGGCAACCGTGCGCCGGAGCGGTCCGGGGTGCACCCCGGACCGCTCCACGAGGACGCGGGAGGGCCATTTGGGATTGGCTGGAGCTGGGCAGTCCGTGTCAGTGTGAAAAGTAGTTCAATTCTTCATAAGAAGTGAACTAATCACAGGAGGGGGTGGGGTCACAAAGCTAGAAGCGAGGCTCTCAATCAAAGCGACTATAATATTCGTCATTCTGATTTTTCTTCTAGCTTCTTTTCGAGCTTATTCTTCCTCCTGTTTAGGCGCCACCAAGAAACTGACCCCTTGAGCTGGAGGGCTCCTAGTTCGTCGAGGGATGGGAGCCCCTTGTCAGACAGCCTTTTGGAGACCTCTGTCTTGTCTGCTCCTTGCATCGTTGCAACGAGTGCGTGCGCTTCCTTGACTGGAGCGGATGCTAGAGGGTGGGTGGAGAGTTTCGCGTTGACTGCCCTTAGCTCCTCTTCAAGGGCTGAGCGGGAAATGCCTCGGAGTGGCATAGGTCACTTCCCCCTCAGGCAGGCAAGCGCAGCCCGTCCTCCTGCGGCGAGAAACGCCTCAGGGGTCCCCCGAGTCATGATCTGGGTGATCTGAGGCCCATTGAGACCGATTCCCATGAGGCACCTATAGACAGCCCAGGGCCACGCCTGCGTTTCGGCTACTTCCGGGCCGGTCTTCTTTTCCTCGATTAGAAGATCAGAGACATCCCACTCGCTGGATGTGCTTCCTTGATTCTCGAAGTCGCCGGGAAGCGAGGCGGCGGCTGCGTACCCGTCTGTTGCTTGAGGGGTGAAGGCGGGCTGGGCCGCCCAGGCGGTAGCCCCGAAGTTGCTGACGGTGAGGGCTCCTACGATGGAAAACGCGGCCCCGGACTGGGCTAGACGAGAGAGGCGCGGTCGATGCTTGTCGGGCATGAGAGTCTCCTTCGAGTGGATATGACGCGCCCCACTGTACTGTGCGTTCTCTATGCACCGCTATTGCTCTCTGATCCCTCTCGCTCAAGAGGACCTCTTCCTAGGTGTGATGTCCAGGGACGTTGTTGCGTGAATAGCTGACAGGCGAAGGCCTCCTGTTGCGAGAGTGGAGTTGTCGAGAAACCGCTCACGCGAACAGAAGGCCTTCATGTCCCACGCTAACGCCGCCCTGACCCCTCGCGCCCGCCTACGCCTGGCCAAGCTCATCGTCGAGGAGCACTGGCCGGTCGCCACCGCGGCCAAGATGTTCATGGTCTCCGCACCCACCGCACGCAAATGGGCCACACGCTTCCGGGCCGAGGGACCTGCAGGGATGGCAGACCGGTCCAGCCGGCCGTAGTTGAGTCCCTGATAGTGGTGTAACCCTCCCCGGTCGCCAACACCGTCCCCTTCACGGACGCGGTCACCGTGGGAGCCTTCGAGTGAACCTTCCACAGCACTCTTGAAAGGACATCACCACGATGA
>NZ_RBLN01000237.1:0-3521 GCF_003989405.1 Micrococcus sp. HSID17227
TGCGAGCTGCCGGTAGGCCTTGGCGCCGTCGTGGTTCTCGGCGAACAGGGTGATGGGCGTGGCCGCCACCGTGGCGTCGGCGAACTTGATGGACCGCTTGATGACGGTCTCGAACACGCGGTCCCCGAAGCCGGCCACCAGCGAGCCCACGACCTCCTTGGAGTGCAGGGTCCGCTGGTCGAACATCGTGGCCAGCACGCCGTCGATCTCCAGGTCCGGGTTGAGCCGGTCCTGCACCTTCTCGATCGTCTCGACGAGCAGGGCGACCGCGCGCAGCGCGAAGAACTCGGCGGTCAGCGGGATGATCACGCCGTGCGAGGCGGTCAGCGCGTTGACGGTCAGCAGGCCCAGCGAGGGCTGGCAGTCGATGAGGACCACGTCGTAGTCGTCGCGGACCTGGCGCAGCGCACGCTCGAGGACCTGCTCGCGGGCCACCTCGTTGACGAGCTGCACCTCGGCCGCGGACAGGTCGATGTTGGCCGGCAGCAGGTCCATGTTCGCGAAGTCCGTGGACAGGATCGCGTCCTTCGCGGTCACCGACCGTTCCATGAGCACGTTGTACACCGTGGTGTCGAGCTCGTGCGGGTTCGCGCCCAGGCCGGCCGAGAGGGCGCCCTGCGGGTCGAAGTCCACCATGAGCACCCTGCGGCCGTAGCCCGCGAGCGCGGCGCCCAGGTTGATGGTGGAGGTCGTCTTCCCGACGCCGCCCTTCTGGTTCACCATCGAGATGATCCGCGCCGGGCCGTGCGAGGTCAGGGGCGCGGGCTCGGGGAAGTCGTGCTTGGGCCGGCCGGTGGGCCCGAGCACGGGCTCGCCGTGGATGGTCATCACGGGGATCGGTTCTCTCGAGGTCACGGCGGCGCCGGCTCCTTCCACGGTGGTCTGCACGCCCGGCCGCGGGCCGCGGCGCGCCGCGGCCGCCGTCGTCGGCGTGTCCGGATCTTCCCCCACCCTAGTGCCTGGCGTTCCCGGGACGACGGCGGCGCCGGGGACGGGCCGGTGTCCAGGCTCGTCCCCGGCGTCGCCGGTGGTCGACGGTGCGGCGTGCCGCGCGGGCCCGCCGCCTCCGTCAGCGGGCGGGGTTCCGGTCGCCGTCGGCGGCCATGGCGAAGTTCAGGCTGGAGTCGGGGTGACCCTCGTAGGCCTGCTCGGCGATCGTCGGGGACTGCTGCGGGTCGTGCGCGGCGCCGTCGTGGCCGGCCACGGTCGCCTCGTCGAACTGCAGCTCGCCGCTGAGGACGCGCCGGGCACGCTCGCCGTCGAGCTCGCCCACCCAGCGGCCGACGAGGAGCGTGGCCACGGCGTTGCCGGTGAAGTTGGTCAGGGCGCGGGCCTCGGACATGAACGTGTCGATGCCCACGATCACGCCCATGCCGCCGAGCAGCTCGGGTCGGTGCGCCTGCAGGCCGGCGGCGAGCGTGGCCATGCCCGCGCCGGTGACGCCGGCCGCGCCCTTCGAGGCGATGATCATGAAGACCAGCAGGCCGATCTGCTCGCCGAGGTTCATCTCCGCGCCCATCGCGTTGGAGACGAAGAGCGCGGCCATGGTCAGGTAGATGGCGGTGCCGTCCAGGTTGAAGGAGTAGCCGGTGGGCACGGTCACGCCCACGACGGACTTGTCCACGCCGGCGTGCTCCATCTTGGCGATCAGGCGGGGCAGGGCGGTCTCGGAGGAGCTGGTGGCGAAGATGAGCAGGTACTCCCGGCCCAGGTACTTCATGAGGGACAGGATGCTCAGGCCGGTCACGACCTTCAGGACGGTGCCGAGCACCACCACGATGAAGGCGATGCAGGTCAGGTAGAAGGCGCCCATGAGCAGCGCCATGGCGCCGATCGCGGACCAGCCCGTGGAGCCGACGACGGCGGCGATCGCACCGAAGGCGCCGATCGGGGCGACCCACATCACCATCATGAGGATGCGGAACACGACGCCCTGGATCAGCGTGAGACCACGCAGCAGCGGGGCGTCGGCCGGGCCCATCTGCTGCAGGGCGAAGCCCACGAGCAGGGCGATGAACAGGGTGGGCAGCATCGGCAGGGAGCCGGGGATGATGTCCAGCAGGAACTGGACGGTGCCGTCCACCGCGGCCGTGGGCTTGTTCGGGTCGTAGGGCGTCAGCTTGAGGCCCTCGCCGGGGTGGATGAGGTTGCCGACGACGAGGCCGACGGCCAGCGCGAACGTGGACATCGCCATGAAGTAGACCAGGGCGATGCCGCCCACGCGGCCGACGGTCGCGGCCTTGGCGATCGAGCCGACGCCGAGGACGATCGTGCAGAAGATGACCGGGCCGATCATCATCTTGATGAGGGAGACGAAGCCGTCGCCCAGCGGCTTGAGGGACTTGCCGAACTCGGGGAAGAGCAGGCCGACGGCGGCGCCCAGCACCACCGAGGCGATCACGGCGATGTACAGCCAGTGGGTGCGGTCCTTCTTCGTCGCCGGGGCCGGCGGGGCCGAGGTCTCGGCCGGTGGGGTGTGCGCCATCGGGCGTTCCGTTCTGTGCGGTGGTGGGGCGCCGCCGAGCGGTCCGCAACGGCGCGGGAGGGATGTGACCACTCTCGCGGCCCCGGGTGGTGTCGGTCACGATTGCGGTCATAGTGGTCACGGCGGCCGACGGACTGCAGGATCGTGGGGGTGGACCGGCGCGTCGCCGGCCCGAGGGAGGAGAGGCATGCGCCACCCGTGGTCGATCGCCCGGCGGATCGCCGTGGTCCACGTGGCGCTCGTGGCGGCCATCGCCCTGTTCAGCGTGTGGAGCGCCTACCTCCAGGCCCGCGAGGTGGCCCAGCGCGTCGAGGAGCGCCACGTCCAGGGCGTCACCACCCTCGTGGCGCGCGACCCCGCGCTCGTCTCGGCCCTGCGGGCCGGCGACGCCCCCGCCTTGCAGGCCGGGATCGACGGCTGGATCGCCGAGGCACAGGTCTCGTGGCTGACCGTGATGGACCCGGACGGGATGCGGTTGGCGAGCTGGCGCCCCGAGCAGGTCGGTGTCCGCTACCCGAAGCCGGTGGACGCCGTCGTCGCCGGGGACACCGTCGTGGAGCTCTCGAGCACCGGTGCGGCGGGCCGTTCGGTGCGCGCGCTCGCACCGGTCGTGGACCCGGAGGACGGCACCGTCCTGGGCGTGGTCACGACGGGCGTGCAGATCTCCGATGTCGCCATCATGGCCCAGGCCCAGATCCCCGGCATCCTGCTCGGCTCGGCCGCCGTGGCCGCCGTCGGCCTGCTCGTCGCCTGGCTCGTGGGCCGGTATCTGACAGCCCCACATCCCCGGCAGCCGCCTCGGGTCGGCGGCCGTGGCCGCCGTCGGCGTGCGCGCGGCCTGCCTCGTGGGCCGGTATCTGAACCGGGTGACGCTCGGACGCGGCCCCGAGCAGAGCGCCGAGCATTTCCTGCTGGCGGAGACGGCCATGGACTCGCTCGAGGACGGCGTCGTGGTCCTCGCCCCGGACGGGCGGGCCCGCCTGCACAACGACGCCGCCGCGCGCCTGCTCGGCTGGGAGAGCGCGGGCGAGCCTCG
>NZ_RBLN01000238.1:0-3634 GCF_003989405.1 Micrococcus sp. HSID17227
CGGGCAGCGCGTCGCGCACGGCGATGAGGTTCGCCGCCTTCACGCGCATGCCGAGGCGGTGGCCGCGGTGCTCGGGCAGCACGATGGTGTCCCACTGGTCGATGAGCCCGTCCGGGCGCGAGCGGGGGTGAGGCGGCGCCGCGGGTCGCGGGCCGTCAGCGACGTCGCAGCGGTGCCGGCGCTTCCATGGACGCCTCGGCCAGCACGGGCCGGAAGCCCAGCGCCTCGTTGACGTCGAGCATGTGCCGGTTCTCCTCGGCGTTCCACGTGATGATCGCGCGGGCCCCGGGCAGCGCGTCGCGCACGGCGATGAGGTTCGCCGCCTTCACGCGCATGCCGAGGCGGTGGCCGCGGTGCTCGGGCAGCACGATGGTGTCCCACTGGTCGATGAGCCCGTCCGGGCGCGAGCGGGGCGCCACCAGCTCGCTCAGGGCAACGATCCGACCGGTGGCGCGGTGCCGCGCCACCGCGCGGAAGAGGCGCCCGGTCGTGAGGATCTGCTCGTCCATGCGACGCACGCGGGCCGCGTCCCACACCTGCTCCACCACGGTGCGTTCCCCGGAGGGCACGTCCGTGGCCATGCGGGCCTTGAGGACGGCAAGGTCGTCCTGCAGGGACGCGTCGGCCGCGCCCTCCCAGGCGTGGAGCACGTAGTCCGACGAGACGCGTTCGGCCTCGGCCAGGGCGACGGCGGGGTCGATCCCCGGATCGGCGAAGTCATACCGGCTCACCCGCTCGATCTGGACGAGCGCGAAGCCGTAGGACTGGGCGAGACGCACACCCGGATGCTCGGCGGGCACCGCGCCGACGCCGTTGGGCGGGGTGAGCGCCCGTTGCCCGGCCACCGGCCGCGGCGTCAGCGGCCAGGTCTCGAAACGGGTGAGGCCCGCGGTGTCCAGGACGAGCCGCTCGGCCAGTGCGCGGCCGTGGCCGCGTCCGCGGTGCCGCGGGAGGACGTAGACGTTGAGGGCGGCCGCGTCAGGGTCGTCGACGTGGTTGATCAGGACGCGGGCGTAGCCGACCGCCTCGCCGTCGACGTACGCCAGGTAGCGGCGCTGCGTGTGGTCGGTCTCGGCGGCGGCCTGGATGAGCGCGTCCGTGGGGGTCTCGTCCCACTCGGTCGTGCCGATCAGCTCGTGGTTGTACTCGTCTCCGAGGCGGCAGTAGGCCCGCCAGTGGGGGTCGTCCGACGAGGCGGGCAGGGGGAATTCGATGATGTCAGGCATGCGGTGACTGCTTTCTGAAGAAAGGGGTGGGCGCAGAGGCACCCGTCGAGCCGTGCTCGAGACGGGTGCGCGGGGAGGGCCGGTGGTGGGTCGTCGGACCCCCGGGGTCACTGCTGCTGCATCATGGGGTGAACTGTGTCACGATGCGGATCGGTGGGCAAGGGCCTTTGCTGTCGAGATGCAGGCAAGGTTCCACACGACGCGCGGTGGACTCTTCGCGTATCGGGCGGGATCCGGTCGGCGTGACACTGGGTGTCCAGGTGGGCGCCCCCGCGCACCCCAGGGCTCGCTCGAAACGTACGGACGGCTGCCGCTCTAGCGGGTTGGTTGTGGCGAGCCGTGCGGCGGGCGGGCAGGGCCGGAGGTGGCGCACACGGCGCATGGCGGGCCCCTCGTCACTAACGACCGATTTAGCCGGATGAGCGTGCTCTGATCGACCGGACATCCTCAACCAGGCGGCTCGCCTGGTCGTGGTCGTCCACTACGACGTTGAAGAGCGACCCGTCACGGGTCCGGATCGTGACGCGGGCCCGACCGCCGTTGTTGATGCGGACCCCGCCGGGGGCTGAAGCGCGGCCCGTGACGAACCAGTTGAGGAGTCCGTGGTTCATGCCGTCATCACTGGCTGAAGTGATGTCGGAGATCTCCGAGACGGGAATCGCTCGCCTGCAGAACGGCGCGTGAATCCGCACCTCTGGCGTCGGACCCTCAGGGACGTCGACAGTGATTCGAGCCCCTAGGCTCACCAAGCGGTTTCCACGGACTGTCACTCTCATGCGCCCACGATCCGGCATGATGCGGTTCCGACACCAGGGCGGAGGGCAACAACTCACCCGCCCCAACTTCTCCAGCTGAGGTTATGCCGGACAGCGATCTGTGCGAGATACCGGACATTCATCGGCGCAAGTCACACCGCCTAGCAGGCGACGTGGGGAGACTGCCGGAGACATCTGGGGCGCGTGCCACAAACGACCGTTTAAGCCGCGTGCCTCTGAGAGTCACCTACCCGCCGCATCCGCAGGCGGAGGATGGCGAAAGCGCTCACCCCCCGAGTGGGGCTGGCGTCCATGGCGCGGGTGGTGACCGATGCAGTTCCGGCGTGGGTCAGCACTACACGGGTCGGTCAGACCCGCGTAGCGTCGATGCTGTCCGGCGTGGAGCCCCTCGGGCCTTCACGCATCCGACTTGATCGGGGGGAGTCCTCTTTTGTACATCCACAAGCAGAAGCTTCAGCACGTCTCCAGTCCTGAGAAGCCTGACGCGGTCTACGCCCGCAAGCTGCAGGAGGTGATCGGCGGGCAGTACGGTGAGATCACCGTGGCCATGCAGTACAGCTTCCAGGCATGGAACGCCCACATTCCGGGCAAGTACCGGGACCTGCTCTTCAGCACGGCGGCCGAGGAGTTCGGTCACGTCGAGATGCTCGCCACCATGGTGGCCCAGCTGCTGGAGAAGGCCCCGGTGGGGATCACCACCGACGCCATCCAGGATGACCCGGCCGTGGCCGCCGTCATCGGGGGCACCGATCTGCAGCAGGCCATCGTGGCCGGTGCCGGTGCTCGCCCCGTGGACAGCATGGGGAATCCGTGGACGGCGGCCTACGTCACCGCCAGCGGCAACCTGTTGGCGGACATGACCGCCAACCTCAACGCCGAGATGCAGGGCCGCACCCAGGTGGCCCGGCTCTACCACATGACCGATGACCCGGGCATCCGGGAGCTGCTCTCCTTCCTTCTGGCCCGGGACACGATGCACCAGAACCAGTGGGCGGCGGCTGTGAAGGAGCTGCAGGAGGACGGCCTGGAGGAGATGCCGGTGCCGAGCAACTTCCCGCAGAAGAAGGAGGCCATGGAGCACTCGTACACGCACTACGAATTCTCTGACGGTCAGGCCACTGCGCAGGGTTCGTGGGCTGCAGGCCCCACCCCGGACGGCAAGGGCGAGTTCTCCTACTCGGCCGAGCCGCCGGCGGGGGTCCCCATGCCCCCGCCCACCCACCCGGACTCCCGTTTCTACGGGACCACGGAGGTGCCCAACCGCCTCGAGAAGCTGGCGGGCACGGTGCAGGACAAGCTGCACCGCGAGTGACCCGACCTTCCCGATGAGGGAGTGCACGGGCCCGTCTGCTCCGGCAGGCGGGCCCGTGTCGTCTGTCCCTGTACGGGTCCGCATCTACCTGGCAAGCGCCGTGGCGAGAATGTGCCTCGCCATTCTTGAGGGGATGCGGGCGCTTCGGACAGGGCTGCGTGGTCGCACGGAGTGTTCTTGACCCACGTCCACGCGGGTATACCCCTTTACACGCCCTGCCCTGTGGCTTCGTTCGCTTGGTGGCGGGGTTTTTGCAGCGCTCCGTGGCGGTCTTGTTGCCGCGATCACGCAGGACTGGCTGCAGGTAGGTGTCGCGGTCT
>NZ_RBLN01000239.1:0-3469 GCF_003989405.1 Micrococcus sp. HSID17227
TCCGTGCCGGCCCAGGGCGGCGGCGTCGGGCAGGATGACGACCTCCATCAGCGCGCCTCCCGCCCGGGACGCGGCGCGGGTCCCCCGGCCCGGGCGTCGATCGCGTGCATGCTCATCCTCTGCTCGTCTCGGCGTGCGGGCCGACCGGGCCTCAGCCCAGGTAGGCGCCCTCGGCGGCGGAGTGCACCAGCTTGGCGTACTTACCCAGCACGCCCGTGGTGAACTTCGGCTCCACCGGCTCCCAGGACTCGCGGCGGGCGGCGAGCTCGGCCTCGTCCACGAGCAGGTCCATGGTGCGTCCGGCGATGTCCACGCGGATGCGGTCGCCGTCCTGCACCAGCCCGATCGGCCCTCCCTCGGCGGCCTCGGGGGCGATGTGGCCGATGCACAGGCCGGTGGTGCCGCCGGAGAAGCGCCCGTCGGTGATCAGCAGGACGTCCTTGCCCAGACCCGCCCCCTTGATCGCGCCGGTGATCGCGAGCATCTCGCGCATGCCCGGACCGCCCTTCGGCCCCTCATAGCGGATGACCACCACGTCGCCGGCGGCGATGGTCCCGTCCTCGAGGGCGTCCATGGCGGCGCGCTCCCGGTCGAAGACGCGCGCGGTGCCCTCGAAGACGTCCGCATCGAAGCCGGCGGACTTCACGACAGCGCCCTCCGGGGCCAGCGAGCCGTGGAGGATCGCGATGCCGCCGTTGGGGTGCAGCGCGTCGTCCATGGTCCGGATGACCTTGCCGTCCACCGGGTCCGGATCGAGCGCGGCCAGGTTCTCGGCGAGGGTCTTGCCGGTGACGGTGAGGGTGTCCCCGTGCAGCAGGCCCTCGTCCAGCAGGGCCTTCATGACCACCGGGACGCCGCCGATGCGGTCCACGTCCGTCATGACGTACTGACCGAACGGCTTGAGGTCGGCGATGTGCGGGGTGCGGTCGGCGATGCGGTTGAAGTCGGACAGCTGCAGGTCCACGCCCGCCTCCCGGGCGATGGCGAGCAGGTGCAGCACGGCGTTGGTGGAGCCGCCGAACGCCATGGTCACGGCGATCGCGTTCTCGAACGCGGGCTTGGTCATGATGTCCCGGGCCGTGATGCCCTGGCGGAGCATGTTCACCACGGCCTCGCCGGAGCGGCGCGCGAAGGCGTCGCGGCGGCGGTCCGCGGAGGGGGCGGCGGCGGAACCGGGCAGGGACATGCCGAGGGCCTCACCGATGGAGGCCATGGTGTTGGCGGTGTACATGCCGCCGCAGGCGCCCTCACCCGGGGCGATGGACTTCTCGATGCGGAGCAGGTCCTCCTCGGACATGAGACCGCGGGCGCAGGCGCCGACCGCCTCGAAGGCGTCGATGATGGTCACCTGCCTCTCGGTGCCGTCGGTCAGGCGGGCCACGCCCGGCATGATCGAGCCGGCGTAGACGAACACGGACGCCAGGTCCAGGCGGGCGGCGGCCATGAGCATGCCCGGCAGCGACTTGTCGCAGCCGGCGAGCAGGACGGAGCCGTCCAGGCGCTCGGCCATCATCACGGTCTCCACCGAGTCCGCGATCACCTCGCGGGAGACGAGCGAGAAGTGCATGCCCTCGTGGCCCATGGAGATGCCGTCCGAGACGGAGACCGTGCCGAACTCCAGCGGATATCCGCCGGCGGCGTGGACGCCGTCCTTCGAGGCCTGGGCGAGGCGGTCCAGGGAGAGGTTGCAGGGAGTGATCTCGTTCCAGGACGACGCGATGCCGATCTGCGGCTTGCCGAAGTCCTCGTCCCCCATGCCGACCGCGCGGAGCATGCCGCGGGCGGCGGTGCGCTCCATCCCGTCGGTGACGTCGCGCGAGCGCGGCTTGATGTCGGGAGCGGCGGACGGGGTGCTGGGAGTCGACGCGGCGGAGTCCATGCCGCGGAGTCTAGTGAGCACGGCGCCACCGGGCCGACGCGACGTCCCCGTGTGACGGGTGCCGCAGCATGACACGCGCGGACGGGTCCGCGTACGTTGGGCCCATGGACACGCCCACCCTGCACAGACGGCTGCGCCGCGTCTTCGATGCGCGCGTGTTCAACCACGGCGACTACAACGTCGTCTACGGCCAGCCCTCGGGCTCCTCCTCCCCCCTCGTGATCGGCTACCGCCACCAGCCGCTCGAGATGCTGCTGTGCCCGTTCGACCCCACCTCCACCCCGGACGACCACGACCGCCGCGCGCCGGGCGTG
Organism: Micrococcus sp. HSID17227; assembly: GCF_003989405.1. Taxonomy (NCBI): domain Bacteria; kingdom Bacillati; phylum Actinomycetota; class Actinomycetes; order Micrococcales; family Micrococcaceae; genus Micrococcus; species Micrococcus sp. HSID17227. The sequence goes on from NZ_RBLN01000239.1 coordinate 2,194, forward strand.
GCCGAGGACGACCCGCACGGCCCGGTGACCGAGGCCTCCACGGACCGCGCCGACGTCGTCGAGGTGGGCCTGGCCAACGTGGCCACCGTGGCGGACACGGGCAGCGGCTATCAGGTGGAGACCGTCACGGGCTTCCGGACGTGGTTCGACGTCCCGGAGCACACGCGGGTGCCGGTGGGCGACCTCACGGAGGACGGCACCGCGGAGCTCGACCAGGCCGAGGACGCCACCGACTTCCACGCCTTCATGACCGCCTTCATGGACGAACTGGACCGCCTCTACGCGACCCCGGAGACGGACGCGACGGACGTCACGCCCCCCGATTTGCGCGGCGTCTGAAACCCCTGGTAGGGTTTCACCTCGTTGCACGGCGCACCGGAGAGATCCGAGAGGCGGTGCGGCACCTGCACCTCTAGCTCAACCGGTAGAGCATCTGACTCTTAATCAGCAGGTTCCGGGTTCGAGTCCCGGGGGGTGCACCCACCGAAGCGAAGGCCCCGTCTCCACGGAGACGGGGCCTTCGTCGTCCCCGCTCCCCGCCCGGGCCCACCGTAGGCTGGGGCCCATGACCGACACGACCCAGCACCGCCTCCAGCCCGGCGACACGGCACCCGCGTTCACCCTCCAGGACCAGGAGGGCCGGCCCGTCTCGCTGCGCGACAGCGCGGGCAAGCACACGATCGTCTACTTCTACCCGGCCGCGTCCACGCCCGGCTGCACCACGCAGGCCTGCGACTTCCGGGACAGCCTCGCCTCCCTGACCGCGGCCGGCTACGTCGTCCTGGGGATCTCCCCCGACCCGATCGGCAAGATCATCCGGTTCGCCGAGCAGGAGGGCCTGACGTTCCCCCTGCTCTCGGACGAGGACCACGCGGTGGCCGAGGCCTACGGCGCCTGGGGCGAGAAGAAGAACTACGGGCGGACCTTCGAGGGTCTGATCCGCTCCACGATCGTCGTCGGCCCGGACGGGAAGGTCACCCACGCGCAGTACAACGTGAAGGCGACCGGCCACGTGGCCCGACTGCGCCGCACCCTCGGCCTCGACGAGGCCTGATCCCCGCCCGCCGCGCCCGGGCGCCGCACGGTAGGATCGGGCCTCGCCCCGCCCGCGCGGGGTGTGCGCGGGCGTGGCGGAACTGGTAGACGCGCTGGATTTAGGTTCCAGTGTCCTGGACGTGGGGGTTCGAGTCCCCCCGCCCGCACTCCCCGGGCCCGCCCGACCCCGACGTCACCTGCCAGAGGAGGCCGCCATGCAGCCCACTCGCCGCGCCTTCCT
>NZ_RBLN01000240.1:0-3555 GCF_003989405.1 Micrococcus sp. HSID17227
GGCGACGTCGTCCTCGTCGTGGAGGACCGCGCCGGGCTCGCGGCGGGAGACGAGCGTGCCGTCCGGGTTGTAGCCGCGGTCCGCGAAGGCCTCGGCGACGCCGCGCAGCCCCGCGGCGGCCGCCTTGTCCAGGGCGACGGAGCCGGGCAGGAGCAGCAGCGGGAGGTCGGAGCCGAACGCCCTGACGCCGTCGACGACGGCCTGGGCGTGCGCCTCGTGACGGACGATCGTGTTGTAGAGGGCGCCGTGCGGCTTCACGTAGCGGACCCGGCCGCCGGCCGCGCGGGCGAGCGCGTCGAGGGCGCCGATCTGGTAGAGGACGTCGTCGGCCAGCTCGGTGGGCGTGCAGTCCAGGAAGCGGCGGCCGAAGCCGGCGAGGTCGCGGTAGCCCACGTGCGCGCCGATCGTGACGCCGGCGGCGACCGCGTCACGGCAGGTCTGGGCGATCCCCGAGGGATCGCCCGCGTGGAAGCCGCACGCGACGTTGGCGGAGGAGACGGAGGGCATGATGGCGGCGTCGTCCCCCATCGTCCACGAGCCGAAGGACTCGCCGACGTCGGAGTTCAGGTCGATCTGCGGCGCGTGAGACACAGTGCAGTCCTCTCGGATCGGGCCCGGCTGAGGTGCCGGTCACACAATCTTGAGGCATGAAGGATGATTGTTCAACAATCCTCGCCGCGTCCTCCTGGCGCTCACCCGGTCCGCACCCCAACGCGGGTTGAGTTATCGCGGGTGTCCAGCCGCGCCACCCGCGATAACTCAACCCGCGTTGCGGGCCGGGCCGAGCGACGTCACCGCAGCGGCGTGTGCTCCGGGTCCACGCGCTCGCCCTCGCGCACGGGCCCGGGTGCGGTGCCGCCGCCCCACGGGTCCCCGCCGAACGCCTCACGCCCGTGCTCGATCAGCCAGCTCCCCAGCTCCGGGCCCGCGGGCACGATGCGCGTCGGGTTGATGTCCTCGTGCACCACGTAGTAGTGCTCCTTGATCTGCGCGAAGTCGATCGTGTCGCCGAAGCCCGGGGTCTGGAACAGGTCGCGCGCGTAGCCCCACAGCGCCGGCATCTCGGTCAGCTTGTTCCGGTTGCACTTGAAGTGCCCGTGGTACACGGGGTCGAACCGCACGAGCGTGGTGAACAGCCGCACGTCGGCCTCGGTGATCCGCTCCCCCATCAGGAAGCGGCGCGTCGACAGGCGCTCCTCGAGCCAGTCCATCGCGGCCCACAGCCGCTCGTACGCGGCGTCGTACGCCTCCTGCGAGCCCGCGAAGCCGCACCGGTACACGCCGTTGTTCACCTCGGTGAACACGCGCTCGATCACCTCGAACATCTCGTCCCGCTCCGGCCCGGCGTCGGGGACCAGCTGCGGGGCGCCGTCGCGGTGGAACGCGGTCCACTCCGTCGAGAGGTCGAGGGTGATCTGCGGGTAGTCGTTGGTCACGACGCCGCCCGTCGGCACGTCCACGATCGCCGGCACCGTGATGCCCCGCGGGTAGTCGGGGAACCGCGTGAAGTAGTTCTCCTGGATCCGCTCGGTGCCGAGCACGGGGTCCTTCCCGCCCTCGTCGAGGTCGAAGGTCCAGGAGCGCTCGTCGTGGGTCGGCCCCGGGGTGCCCAGCGAGATCGCGTCCTCCAGGCCGAGCAGGCGACGCACGATGATCGTCCGGTTCGCCCACGGGCACGCCCGCGCCGCCACGAGCCGGTAGCGGCCCGCCTCGACGGGCCACACCTCGGCCCCCTCGGTGAGCCCGCCGCCCACGCGGCCGACCGTGGACGGCTCGGCCACGGGCAGGGCCCGCACGGCCTCCGGGTCCGCCACGATCCGGTCCGCGATGTAGTTCGTGTCCCGCGTGAACTCCGCCCCGGACTGCACGTAGTTGCCCGTGAGTCCCTCGCGCGTGTCGATGGTGCCGCGGTCCGCGGCCTGGCCGGTCTGCTGGTTCTCCATACACTCGAGCCTATGACGACGACCACCGCCACGCCCGGCCCCACGCCCGCCCCGCTGGTGCGCTGCGTGACCGCCCAGAACCCCTCCCCGATGACCCTCGCGGGCACCAACACGTACGTGGTCGCCGCACCGGACTCGGATGCGGCCGTCGTGGTGGACCCGGGCCCGGAGGACGACGTCGCCGCCCACCTCGAGCGCGTCCGTGCGGCGACCGAGGGGCGCCGGATCGCGCTCATCCTGGTGACGCACCGGCACGCCGACCACACCGGCGGGGTGGACGCGTTCCACGCGGCCACGGGCGCCCCCGTGCGTGCCGCGGACCCGGACTGGTGCCGCGGCGGGGCCGCCGTCCTGACGCCGGACGAACGGATCGACGTCGCCGGCACCCCGGTGCTGGCGTGGCACACCCCGGGCCACACCTCGGACTCCTACTCGTTCGCCGTCCCGGACGCGGGCGCGCACGGCGCGGTCATCACGGGCGACACCATCCTCGGCTCGGGCACCACCATGCTCGACCACCCGGACGGCACCCTCACCGACTACCTGGCCAGCCTGCGCCGCCTCGAGGCGGCGGGCCCGCTCACGGTGCTGCCTGCGCACGGGCCCGTGCCGGAGCCGCTGGACGTCGTCGCCCGCGACTACCGGCACCACCGCGAGGGCCGCCTGGAGCAGATCCGCGCCGCCCTGGCCGCGTTGCCCGAGACCGAGGCGGCGACGATCACACCCGAGGACCTGGCCCCGCGCATCTACCCCGGCCTCACCGGCACCGTGGCCCGCGTGGCCGTCCAGACGGTGGCCGCGCACCTGCGCCACCTGCGCGAGGACTGAGCCCCTCCGCCGCGGGCCCGGTCCGCACTACGCTGACCTCAGACCCGTCCCCTCGACCCCGCGGAGGCACCCCATGACCATCCTCGTCGGCTACGCCCCCTCGAAGGCCGCGGACGCCGCTCTGGACACCGCCCTGGACATCGCCCGCTCCACCGGCGAGCACGTGGTGGTGGTCAATGCGGGCCCCGGCGGCGAGCACCGCACCAAGTCCCTCGTCACGGAGGAGCAGCAGCGCGGCGTGCAGGCCCGGTTGGACGCCTCCGGCGTGACGGCCGAGTTCCGTCAGTACGCGCGCGGCCGGTCCACGGTGGAGGAGATGAAGGACGTGGCCGCGGAGCTGGACCCGTCCATCGTGGTCATCGGCGTGCGCCGCCGCGGCGGCTTCGGCCGGTTCGTCATGGGATCGGTCTCGGACGAGCTGCTGCAGGAGATCGATCAGCCGGTGCTGTGCGTGAAGGAGTACCGGCAGTACGGGGACCACACGCCCGAGGCCGTGAGCCACGTCGCCGAGACGGACCCGGCCGCCCACGGCCTGCCCGCGTCCGAGCCGATGGCAGAGCGGCGTCGGCTCACACCCGTCGATTCCGGGGACCCGACGCTCGAGCGCTGAGCGCTCCCGCCGGGCCTCAGTCCTCGTCGTCCTGACGGCGGCGCGTGACGGCGTCGTCGAGGGGGCCGTGCTGGGGGGGGCGAGGATGCCGGACAACCGCGTGCAGGCCGCCGCCTCCCCGCTGGTCCGTCAGATGCGGGCGGACGGGGTCGCCGCGGCCGGGACGTGCGAGGA
>NZ_RBLN01000241.1:0-3127 GCF_003989405.1 Micrococcus sp. HSID17227
TCCTCCAGCCCGTGGCCGAGGGCGCGCAGCTCCCGGCGCGTCCGCCCCGCGCGCAGGAGCTCGAGCAGCTCCTCCCGGCCGGGCTTGAGCTCGTAGGCCAGCAGGGCGCGCGCCCGCTCGGGGTCGGTCTCCCCCTCGCCGTAGGACGGGCACCAGCGGGCGATCGGGCACGCCCCGCACGCCGGGCGGCGCGCGTGGCACACGCGGCGGCCGTGGAAGATCAGCCGGTGGGAGAGCATCGTCCAGTCCCGGCGCGGGAACAGGGCGCCCACGGCGTGCTCGACCTTCACCGGGTCGGTCTCGTCCGTGAACCCCAGGCGCCGGGCGAGCCGGCCGAAGTGCGTGTCCACGGTGATCCCGGGCTGGCCGAAGGCGTTGCCGAGCACCACGAACGCGGTCTTGCGGCCCACCCCGGGCAGCGCCACGAGGTCCTCGAGACGGGCGGGGACCTCGCCGTCGTGCCGGGCCACGAGCTCCTGGGACAGCCGCAGGATCGCGGAGGCCTTGTTCCGGTAGAACCCCGTGGAGCGCACGAGCTCCTGCAGCTCGGGCTCGGTGGCCGCGGCCATCGCGTGGGCGTCCGGGAAGCGGGCGAACAGCGCCGGCGTGGCCGCGTTGACCCGCACGTCGGTGGTCTGGGCGGACAGCACCGTGGCCACGAGCAGCTCGAACGGCGTCTCGAAGTCCAGCTCGGCGACGGCGTACGGGTACGTCTCGGCCAGGATCCGGTTGATCCGCCGCGCCCGGCGCACCAGTGCCAGCTGGGTCTCCCCGGTCGGCGTGCCCGTCGACTCCGTCTCCATCCGCGCGTCCTCCCGCCCTCGTGCGATCCGCTCAGGTCCGACCATCCTAGGGAGCGGGGCGCGTGCCGACGTCCGCACCGCGTCCGGCCCCCGCTTCCGGGCACGATGCGACACACAGGACCCGAGGATTTGTGGCGACGACGCCGCGCGCGGCATGCTGAGGCGGGAGACTAGTGTGGGGCGCGTCACATCCGCGCTGCGCACTGACCGCACCACCCCGAAAGGACCCCGTCGATGGACGAGCAGATCCCCACGTTCCCGCCCCCGGCCGAGTTCGCCGCCCAGGCGGTGGCCGGAGCCGACCTGTACGAGGAGGCCGCCGAGGACCGCCTGGCCTACTGGGCCCGCCGCGCCCGCGAGGTCCTGCACTGGGAGCAGGACTTCACCGACGTCCTGGACTGGTCCGACGCACCCTTCGCGAAGTGGTTCGTCGGCGGCACCACCAACGCCGCGTACAACGCCCTGGACCGCCACGTCGAGGCCGGCCACGGCGACCGCGTGGCCATCCACTTCGAGGGCGAGCCCGGCGACACCCGGACCTACACCTACGCCGACCTGGCCGCCGAGGTCCGGCGCGCCGCCAACGCGTTCGAGTCCCTCGGCGTGACCAAGGGCGACCGCGTGGCCGTCTACCTGCCGATGATCCCCGAGGCCGTCATCACGATGCTCGCGTGCGCGCGCATCGGCGCGGTCCACTCCGTGGTGTTCGGCGGCTTCTCCTCCGACGCCCTGCGCTCCCGCGTGGACGACGCCGAGGCCAAGCTCGTCGTCACGGCGGACGGCTCCTTCCGCCGCGGCAAGCCCTCCATGCTCAAGCCCGCCGTGGACCAGGCCCTCTCCGCGCCCGGCCACACCGCCGAGCACGTGCTCGTGGTCCGCCGCAACGAGGCCGAGGTCGAGATGACCGAGGGCCGCGACCTGTGGTGGCACGACGTCGTGGACGGCCAGTCCGACGAGCACGAGCTCGTGTGGCACGACGCCGAGCACCCGCTCTACATCCTGTACACCTCCGGCACCACCGGGAAGCCGAAGGGCATCCTGCACACCACCGGCGGCTACCTCGTGCAGGCCGCGGTCACCCACCACGACACCTTCGACCTGCACCCGGAGTCGGACGTCTTCTGGTGCACCGCCGACGTCGGCTGGGTCACCGGGCACTCCTACGTCGCCTACGCACCGCTGGTCAACGGCGCCACCCAGGTGATCTACGAGGGCACCCCGGACTCCCCGCACCAGGGCCGCTGGTGGGAGATCGTGCAGAAGTACGGCGTGAGCATCCTCTACACGGCGCCGACGGCGATCCGCACGTTCATGAAGTGGGGCCGGCACATCCCGGACGAGTACGACCTCTCCAGCCTGCGCGTGCTCGGCTCCGTGGGCGAGGCCATCAACCCGGAGGCCTGGCGCTGGTACCACGAGGTCATCGGCGCCGGCCGCTGCCCCATCGTGGACACCTGGTGGCAGACCGAGACGGGCGCCCACATGCTCACCCCGCTGCCCGGCGTGACCACCCTCAAGCCCGGTTCCGCCCAGAGGCCGGTGCCCGGCGTCGTGCTGGAGGTCGTGGACGAGCTCGGCGAACCCATGACGGACACGAGCGCGGGCTTCCTCGTGGTGCGCGAGCCGTGGCCGTCCATGCTGCGGGGCATCTGGGGCGACCGGGAGCGCTTCAAGGAGACCTACTGGTCCCGCTTCCCCGGCATGTACTTCGCCGGCGACGGCGCCCGCTACGACGAGGACGGCGACATCTGGCTGCTGGGCCGCGTGGACGACGTCATGAACGTCTCCGGCCACCGCCTGTCCACCACCGAGATCGAGTCCTCCCTCGTGGCGCACCCGTCCGTGGCCGAGTCCGCGGTGGTCGGTGCGAAGGACGAGACCACGGGTGAGGCGGTCGTCGCGTTCGTCCTGCTCACCGCGGTCGCCGTCGCGGCCGACCGCGACGTCGCCGAGGTCGAGGAGGAGCTGCGGCAGCACGTGGGCAAGGACATCGGCCCCATCGCCAAGCCCAAGCGCGTGCTCGTGGTCCCCGAGCTGCCCAAGACGCGCTCCGGCAAGATCATGCGCCGTCTGCTCAAGGACGTGGCCGAGGGCCGCGACCCGGGCGACTCCACCACGCTGGCCGACCCCACGGTCATGCAGCGCATCGTGGAGACGCTCGCCCCGAAGGCCTGAGCCGGCACGACGACGCCGCCCCGGACCGCACGCTGCGTGCGGTCCGGGGCGGCGTCGTCGGTGGGCGGGCCCGCCTCAGGCGCGGGCGGCCGCGTCCCGGCGGACCAGCTCCACGGCCTCGTCGGGCGTGTACCCGAGGCGCTCGAGCA
>NZ_RBLN01000242.1:0-3447 GCF_003989405.1 Micrococcus sp. HSID17227
CATGGCGGGGCCTCCTTCGGACGGCAGGGATTCCGGCCCCACCTTACCGGGCGCGGCGCCGATCCCCGGCGGCGGGCCCGGGGGACGCCGCAGGCCCGGTCACCTCCGAGAGGTGACCGGGCCTGCGGGACGCGCGGGGCGCCGTCGTCCGGGACGGACCCGGCCGCGGCGGATCAGCGCGCGTAGTACTCGACCACGAGCTGCTCCTCGCAGGTCACGGGGACCTCGGAGCGCTTCGGGCGACGGGTGAGGGTGGCGCGCAGCTTGTCGATCTCCACGGTCAGGTAGCCCGGGGTGGCGGGCAGGACCTGCTGGTGGGCGCCGGCGGCGGCCAGCTGGAAGGGGACCATCTTCTCCGAGCGCTCGTGCACGTGGATCATCTGGCCCTCCTTCACGCGGAACGAGGGGACGTCCACGCGCTTGCCGTCCACCATGATGTGGCGGTGCACGACGAGCTGACGGGCCTGCTGGATGGTGCGGGCGAAGCCGGCACGCAGCACGAGGGCGTCGAGGCGCTGCTCGAGGAGCTCGACCAGGTTCTCACCGGTCAGGCCGGCGGTGCGCTTGGCCTCCTCGAAGTAGCGGCGCATCTGGGCCTCGCGGATGTTGTACTGGGCGCGCAGACGCTGCTTCTCCTTGAGGCGCACCGCGTAGTCCGAGTCCTGCTTGCGGCGGGCACGGCCGTGCTGGCCGGGGCCGTACGGACGACGCTCCATGTACTTCTCGGCCTTGGGGGTCAGCGCGATGCCCAGGGCGCGGGAGTGCCGCACGGTGCGGCGGGTGCGAAGGTTGCCACTCATGGTGGACCTGCCTTTCCTTGACGTGCGGCACGGTTCGGGTTTGTCTCGAGGTCTCGTCCGGGCGCCGGGGCGCACGGGTCAAGGGGCCTCGAACCTGGCCTCCCCGCGATCCTGAGGAGAGCTGAGGGGCGTGCCGCCGCCCGTCATCCACTGATGCGCTGCGCGTCCCTCGCCCGGGCACGCGGGCGTCCGCGGGGATCCGAGCGAGGGGGATGCGTCCGGGGCGCAGCGCCTGCCAGACCGGTCCACCTTACCAGAGCGACGACGACGGGGCGGGCCGGGGCTCAGGCGCGCGGCGTGGCCGCGGTGCCGGGGTCCGCGCCGAGGAGCTGACCGGCCTGGTCCAGGTGGGAGGCCTCGACCAGCACGTCGTACGACTCGGCCTCCATGGTCTGCAGGGACGTGAAGTCGCGCCTGCCGCCGGTGGCCGCGTGGCCGATCGCCCCGAAGACCGCCCCCCACAGGGCGCCCAGGCCCAGGGAGATCAGCAGGATCCAGAGGAACCCGAAGCCGGGGGCGAAGATCGAGAAGAGCAGGCCGAGCAGGAGGCCGAACCACAGGCCCTGCAGCCCGCCGCGGACGGCGGCCTTGCCGGTGGTCATCCGGCCCAGGACCTGCTCCACGGAGCGCAGCCCGGTGCCCACGATGCGCACGCGCTCCACGGGGAACCCGGCGTCGGAGAGCTGGTCCACGAGGGCCTGGGCCTCGGCGTAGGCCGGGACGGAGCGCAGGATGCGGTAGTCGGCCTGCGGGAGGGCGGGGCCGCCGGCGCCGGGGCGGCCGTACGGGGCCGGCTGCTGCGCGGCGGTGTGCTGGGGGGTGGACTGCTGCGGAGTGGACTGGGTCATGGGGGCGGCTCCTTCTGTTCCTTCTGTGCGTCGGTGGTGCATGGGGGCGCGAGCGGGCGAGGAGTCGGCGGGCCGACGTCGACCGCCCCGCTCATCCCTGGACAACCGGTGATCCGGGCGTCTTTATTCCGCGCGGCCGCCCGAGGCGTCCGCCCCCGGGCCCGGCGCGCGCTCAGTCGCCGCGGATGATCCGGCGCAGCGCGGCCACCTGCTCGGTGAGCCGCTTCTCGTGTCCGATGGGCTTGGGCCGGTAATAGTCCCTCCCGACCAGGGGGTCCGGCGCGTACTGCTGACGGGCGACGGCGTGCGGCTCGTCGTGGCTGTAGACGTAGCCCTGGCCGTGGCCGAGGGCCGCCGCGCCGGGGTAGTGCGCGTCCCGCAGGTGCGCCGGCACCGCGCCCGTGTGGCCGGCCCGCACGTCCGCGATCGCCTCGTTCACGGCGGTGTAGCTCGCGTTGGACTTCGGCGCGGTGGCCAGATGCGTCACGGCCTGCGCCAGGATGATGCGTCCCTCCGGCATGCCGATCAGCTGCACGGCCTGGGCGGCGGCCACGGCGGTCTGCAGCGCGGTCGGGTCGGCCATGCCCACGTCCTCGGACGCGGAGATGATCAGCCGCCGGGCGATGAACCGGGGGTCCTCCCCCGCCTCCAGCATCCGGGCGAGGTAGTGCATCGACGCGTCCACGTCCGAGCCGCGGATGGACTTGATGAAGGCACTGATCACGTCGTAGTGCTGGTCGCCGTCCTTGTCGTAGCGCTGGACGTGGTGGTCCATCGCCTGCGCGGCGTCCTCCTCCGTGACCGCGACGGCGCCCTCCCCCGCCCGGCCGGCCTCGCGCGCCTTGTCCAGGGCGACGCCGGCCGCGGCCTCCAGCACCGTGAGCGCCCGCCTCGCGTCGCCGCCGGCCATCCGCACCAGGTAGTCCCGCGCGTCGTCCTGGAGCACCACGGCGCCGTTGAGCCCGCGCTCCTGGGTCACGGCACGGTCCAGCAGCCCGACGATGTCGTCGTCCGTGAGGGGACGCAGCGTGAGCAGCAGCGACCGGGAGAGCAGGGGTGCGATCACGGAGAAGGACGGGTTCTCCGTGGTCGCGGCCACCAGCACGACCCAGCGGTTCTCGACGCCCGGCAGCAGCGCGTCCTGCTGCGCCTTGGAGAAGCGGTGGATCTCATCGAGGAACAGGACGGTGGTGCGCCCGTAGAGGTCCCGTTCGCGCTGGGCCTGCTCCATCACCTGCCGCACGTCCTTCACACCGGCCGTGATCGCGGACAGCTCCGTGAACGTGCGCCCGGGGGCGCGGGCGATCACGTGGGCCAGCGTCGTCTTGCCGATGCCCGGAGGCCCGTAGAGGATGACCGAGCTCGGTCCCGCGGCGGAGTCCGGATCGGGCTCGGCGAGCTTGCGCAGCGGGGAGCCCGGCCGCATGAGGTGCCGCTGGCCCAGCACGTCATCCAGCGTGCGCGGGCGCATGCGCACGGCCAGCGGTGCGCCGGGGTGCGGGGCGGCCACGGTGCCGGCCGGGCCGTCGTCGTCGGCCCCGGTGTGCACGGCGCTGAAGAGGTCGTCCATCGGGTCCAGGGTAGTCCTCGGCCCGCGGGGGCGTGGGTGGCATCATGGCCGCATGAGCCCCGCCGCCCCGCGCACCGACCACACCCACGTCCTGCTGCTGCGCGGGATCACCGTAGCGGGGACGGACGGCCGAGTGCCCGCTGCCGCAGCCGGGAACGCGAGAGGTCGGAATGAGCGTCAGACCCGCCCTCATTCCGACCACTCACGTGACAGGTGGGGCCGACGCGCC
>NZ_RBLN01000243.1:0-3321 GCF_003989405.1 Micrococcus sp. HSID17227
GCGGCACCAACGCCGTGTAGGCCGGGAAGAAGAACGCCGTCGATGCCCCGACGATCAGTGCTGACAATCCCAGGAGCCAGTACTGAGCGGCCCCCATCGTGGCGAGGCCGGAGACGACACCGGCCGCGGGCGCCGCGCTGGCCGCGGAGGACGCCTCCGCGCAGGACGCCCCCGAGGCGGGCACCCCGGTGCGCATCCGGCAGAAGGCGTTCCCCGCGACCCCCATGAGCGTGGACGACGCCGTGGACGCGATGGAGCTGGTCGGCCACGACTTCTACCTCTTCCAGAACGCCGAGACCGGCGTGCCCTCCGTCGTCTACCGCCGCCGGGGCTGGAGCTACGGCGTGATCCGCCTGGACGAGTCCCTCCCTCAGGATCACGTCTCCGCCTCCGAGGGGGAGCAGGCATACCAGACGCGGGAGGACTGACCGCCCCGCCGACGTCGACCACGACCTGCTGACGCCGCGACGCCCCTCCCCTCCGGGACGGGCGCCGCGGCCCGTCCGGACTCGGCCCGTACACTGTCCCGGAGACCGCGCCACGGCCGCGCGCGAGGGGCATCCCGTCCCGCCCCGGCCACACCGCAAGGGAGCAGAGAACCAGTGCCTTCGATCATCGACCGCGTCCTGAAGATCTCGGACAACCGCGTCCTCAAGCGCATGCAGGCCACGGTGGACGCCGTGAACCTCCTCGAGGACGACTTCCGGGCGCTCAGCGACGCGGAGCTGCGTGCCGAGACGGACACGCTCCGGGCCCGGCATGCGGACGGCGAGTCGTTGGACCTGCTCCTGCCGGAGGCCTTCGCCGCGGTCCGCGAGGCCGCGGGACGCACGCTCGGCCAGCGGCACTACGACGTCCAGCTGCTCGGCGGCATCGCGCTGCACCAGGGCAACATCGCGGAGATGAAGACCGGCGAGGGCAAGACCCTCGTGGCCACCGCTCCGGCCTACCTCAACGCACTGTCCGGCAGGGGCGTGCACGTGGTGACGGTCAACGACTTCCTCGCCTCCTACCAGGCCGACCTCATGGGCCGCGTTTTCCGCTTCCTCGGCATGCAGACGGGCGTCATCGTGGCGGGCCAGACCCCGGCCGTACGGCGCGAGCAGTACGCCGCGGACATCACCTACGGCACGAACAACGAGTTCGGCTTCGACTTCCTCCGGGACAACATGGCCTGGTCCCTCGACGAGCTCGTGCAGCGTGAGCACCACTACGCGATCGTCGACGAGGTGGACTCGATCCTCATCGACGAGGCCCGCACCCCGCTGATCATCTCCGGCCCCGCCCAGGGCGAGGCCAACCGGTGGTACGGCGAGTTCGCCCGGCTGGTGCGCCGCCTCGAGGCGAACACGGACTACGAGGTGGACCACAAGAAGCGCACCGTCGGCATCCTCGGCCCCGGCATCGAGAAGGTCGAGGACCACCTCGGCATCACGAACCTGTACGAGACGCAGAACACCACGCTCATCCAGTTCCTGAACAACGCGGTCAAGGCCAAGGAGCTGTTCAAGCGGGACAAGGACTACGTGGTCCTCGACGGCGAGGTGCAGATCGTCGACGAGCACACGGGCCGCGTGCTCAAGGGACGCCGCTACAACGAGGGGCTCCACCAGGCCATCGAGGCCAAGGAGGGCGTGGAGGTCAAGCCCGAGAACCAGACGCTGGCCACGGTGACCCTGCAGAACTACTTCCGCGGCTACGAGAAGCTCGCCGGCATGACGGGCACCGCCGAGACGGAGGCCGCCGAGTTCACGTCGACCTACGGCCTCGGCGTCGTCGTGATCCCGCCGAACCGGGAGCCACAGCGTGTGGACCGCAACGACGTGGTGTACAAGAACGAGAAGGTCAAGTTCGACGCCGTCGTCGACGACATCGCCGAGCGGCACGCGAAGGGCCAGCCGGTCCTGGTGGGCACCACCTCCGTGGAGAAGTCCGAGTACCTCTCCACGCTGCTGGCCAAGCGCGGCATCCGCCACGAGGTCCTGAACGCGAAGAACCACGCCCGCGAGGCCGCCATCGTGGCGCAGGCGGGCCGCCCGGGCGCCGTCACCGTGGCCACCAACATGGCCGGCCGCGGCACCGACATCATGCTCGGCGGCAACGCCGAGTTCACGGCGGTGGCCCGCATGCAGGAACTGGGCCTCGACGCCGCCGAGGACCCGGAGGCGTACGAGGCCCGCTGGCCCGAGGTGCTGGCGGAGGCCGAGGCCGCCGTGGAGGACGCGCACCGCGCGGTCATCGAGGCCGGCGGCCTGTACGTGGTGGGCACCGAACGCCACGACTCGCGCCGCATCGACAACCAGCTGCGCGGTCGTTCCGGCCGTCAGGGCGACCCGGGCGAGTCCCGGTTCTACCTCTCCCTCACGGACGAGCTCATGCGCAACTTCAACCCGGGCGTGGCCCAGCGGATCATGAACAGCCCGTCGATCCCGGACGACATGGCGCTCGAGTTCGGCTTCGTCTCGAAGGCGATCCAGAATGCGCAGGCGCAGGTCGAGGGGCGCAACGCTGAGCAGCGCAAGAACGTGCTCAAGTACGACGACGTGTTGAACCGCCAGCGCGAGGCCATCTACACGGACCGCCGTTCGATCCTCGAGGGGGAGGACCTGCAGGACCGGGTGCGCCGCTTCGTGGAGGACGCCGTCGGGAACATCGTGGACGCGGCCACCGAGGAGGGCCAGGCCACCGACTGGGACCTCGACCAGCTGTGGCGGGACCTGGCAGAGATCTACCCCGTGGGAGTCTCGCAGGAGGACGTCCTCGACGAGGTCGGCGGCCGGGGCCGGCTCAAGGCCGAGGTCCTGAAGCGCGAACTCGTCTCCGATGCGCTCCTGGCGTACGAGGACCGGGAGGCGCAGGTGGGATCCGAGGCGCTGAGGGAGGCGGAGCGTCGCGTGGTGCTCGCCACCATCGGGCGCCACTGGCAGGAGCATCTCTACGAGATGGACTACCTCAAGGAGGGCATCGGGCTGCGCGCGATGGCCCAGCGCGAGCCCCTCGTGGAGTACCAGCGCGAGGGCTACACGATGTTCCAGAACATGCTCGCCGGCATCCGCGAGGACGCCGTGCGCACGCTGTTCCAGGCGCAGATCAGTGCGGCCCCCGCGCCGACGTCGCTGCCCGGCGTCAAGGATGCCCGCGCCGTGACGATGGCCCCGCAGATCTCGGTGGAGGGCGTCGACGCCCCGCAGCGCCCGGCGCAGCTGCGTTTCACCGGTCCGTCCGAGGACGGGCAGAGCGCGGTCACCCGCAGCGGCACGGACTCCGGCGCCACGGTCGCCGCGGGCACGAACCGCCGCTCCCGCCGTCAGGCGGAGCGCC
>NZ_RBLN01000244.1:0-3367 GCF_003989405.1 Micrococcus sp. HSID17227
CCACCCCCACCCCGATACCTTCACCTGCTCAGCCACCCTTTCCCTCCCCGACGCTCCTCCGATCTCGCGCCGAGCGCCTGCAGCTCCGGCTCCGTGAAGGGGTCGCCCGCCAGCACGAGTGCCCCGGTCGGGGCGGTCTCCTCGATCGTCACGGTCGTCATGCCCGGATCCTGCCAGAGACGGGGACGCCCCCGCGGCCGCCTGTGGACAGGCGGGCCGCGGGGGCGTGCTCGAGACGGGTGGGGCTCAGCGGAGCTCGGAGGCCGAGGCCTCGAGGGCCTGCTTCCACTGCAGGCGCGCGTCGAGCGCCTCCTGGGCCTTCTTGACGGCGCGCTGGTCGCCCCGGGCCTGGGCCCGGGCGAGATCCGCCTCGAGCCCCGCGATGGTCTCCTCGAGCTGCGTGAGGGCGGAGTTCGTGCGGGCCTTGGTCTCCGGGTCGGTGCGGCGCCAGTGCTCGTTCTCCGCCTGCTTGAGGGCGTCCTCGAGCTTGCGGAAGCCCTCCTCCATCCGGCGGACGTCCCCGCGGGGCACGCGGCCGGCATCCTCCCACCGCCCGCGCAGCTCGTTGAGCGCGCGCCGTCCGGCCTTGACGTCCGTGAACGGGAGCAGCTTCTGGCCGTCGGCGAGGATCTGCTCCTTCACCTTCAGGTTGGCCCCGTACTCGCGGTCGATCTCCTGGTTCGCGGCCTTGCGGGCGGCGAAGAAGACGTCCTGGGCGGCGCGGAAGCGGGCCCAGAGGGCGTCGTCCTCCTTGCGGGAGGCCCGGGGGGCGCGCTTCCACTCGTCCATCAGGTCGCGGTACTTGCCGGCGGTCACGCCCCAGTCGGTGGAGGTGGACAGCTCCTCGGCGCGGGCGATGAGGCGCTCCTTGACCTGCTTGGCCTCGGCCGAGGCGGCGTCCAGCCGGGAGAAGTGGGCGCGGCGGGTCTTGTCGAACGCGGTGCGGGCGCCGCGGAAGCGCTTCCACAGGTCGTCCTCGACCGACTTGGCCAGACGCGGACCGGCCTTCTGGGCGGCCTTCCACTCCTCGAACAGCTCCGTCATGCGCTTGGACGCGGTCTTCCAGGGCATCCGCTCGGCCGGGGTCTGGGCGAAGGTCTCGGCCTCGGCGACGATGGCCTCGCGGGTGGCCAGCTGCTCGGCCTGGGCGGCCTGCCGGGCCTCCTGTTCCGCGGCGCGGTAGTCGCCCAGGAGGGTCTCCAGGGCCGCCAGGCGGGTGCGGAGGGCGTCCATGTCGCCGACCATGTGGCGCTCGTTCACCGCGGTCGTCATCTGACCCAGCGCCCGGCCCAGCTCACTCGAGGGGGCGCCGGCGGCGATGCGCTGCTCGAACAGGGCCATCTGGGCGCGCACGTCGTCGTACTTGCGCACGAAGTACGCCAGCGCGTCCTCGGTGCTCGCGTCCGGCACCTGGCCGACCGCGTGCTCCTCCTGCCCGTCCAGCAGCGTGACGTGGCCGTCCTCGCTCACCCGGGCGAACCTGGCGGCCTCCTCCACCGGGGTGGGCGGCACGGTCGGGGCCACGACGGGGGTCGGGGCGGCGGACGCGGCGGCGGGCGTCGCGGGGCGCACGGCGGCCGGGCTGGCCTTCTTCATCGCGGCCGGGGAGGGCACGGCGGGCGCCTCGGCGGGCTGGGAGGAATCACCGTGCGCCGGCGCGTCGGGGACGACCTCGGGGACGGGCCGGGCCTCGGCGGGCACGGTCGGCTCGGCGGCCTCGGCCGACGCGGGGGCGGCCTCGGTGGCGGGGGACTGCTGGTCGTCGGGCTGCATGTGATTGGTCACCGCTGGAACTCTCCCTGACTGCGCCGGCACGCAGTCGTCGAGGGATGCGGCCGGTCGGGATGGACACGAACAGGGCCAGCGTACCGGGCCGGACAGCGCCCGCGCCTAGAATGGGCCGGTGCGCCGGCGGGGGACCGTCGCGCGTCCCCGCCGTCGTCGTCTCGAAGGATCGCCATGTCCCGCAAGGCCTCCCTGTCCGGTTTCCACGAGTGGCTGCCCGCCGAGCGGCTCGTGGAGCAGCACGTGCTCGACACGCTGCGGCGGACCTTCGAGCTGCACGGGTTCGCCGGCATCGAGACCCGTGCCGTGGAGACCCTGGGCCAGCTGCTGCGCAAGGGCGAGGTGGACAAGGAGGTCTACGCGGTCTCCCGCCTGGCCGAGGACGAGGAGGTCGCCGCGGGCCGGCGCGATCCCAAGGACCCGGCCGACCCCAAGCGCCTGGCCCTGCACTTCGACCTCACCGTGCCGTTCGCCCGCTACGTCGTGGAGAACGCCGGCCACCTCGCCTTCCCCTTCCGTCGCTACCAGATGCAGAAGGTCTGGCGCGGGGAGCGCCCTCAGGAGGGCCGCGCCCGCGAGTTCACCCAGGCGGACATCGACGTCGTCGGCGACGGCGCCCTCTCGCCCCGGTACGACGCCGACGTCGCACTCGTGATGGCCGAGGCGCTCGGCGCCCTGCCGATCGGCGACTTCCTCATCCGCGTGAACAACCGCAAGCTCGCCGAGGGCTTCTACCGGGGCATCGGCCTGGAGGACACCGCCGGCGTGCTGCGCAGCATCGACAAGCTGGAGAAGGTCGGCCCGGAGGAGGTCGCGCGGCTGCTCCAGGAGGAGGTCGGCGCGAGCCCCGAGCAGGCTGCGCAGGCGCTGGCCCTGGCGGACATCCGCACGTCGGACGCCTCGTTCGTCGAGCGGGTCCGCGCCCTGGGGGTGACCCACGAGCTGCTCGAGGAGGGGCTGACCGAGCTGGCCGACGTCGTCGCCACCCTGCACCGCCGCGCCCCCGGGCGCGCCGTGGCGGACCTGTCCATCGCGCGCGGCCTGGACTACTACACGGGCACCGTCTACGAGACCGTCCTGGTGGGCCACGAGCAGCTCGGCTCGATCTGCTCGGGCGGCCGCTACGACGCGCTCGCGTCCAAGGGGAACCGCGTGTTCCCCGGTGTCGGGCTGTCCATCGGCGTGACGCGGCTGGTGATGCGCATGCTGTCCCAGCAGATGGCCGTGGCCTCCCGCTCCGTGCCGACCGCGGTGTACGTGGCGCTGACGGCGGACGAGGACTGGTCCGAGGCCCAGGACGTCGCGGCCCTGCTGCGACAGCGCGGCATCCCCGCGGAGGTCGCGGTGTCCGCGGAGAAGTTCGGCAAGCAGATCAAGTACGCGGATCGCCGCGGCATCCCGTTCGTCTGGTTCATGGGCCGGGACGATGCCGGCGCGCGGGTCCACGAGGTCAAGGACATCCGCTCCGGCGAGCAGCACGCCGCGGACCCGGCCGACTGGACCCCGCCGGCCGAGGACCTGCTGCCGCAGGTCGCCCGCGCGCAGGACTGAGCGGGCGGACCGCTGCGCCGGCCCCGGCGCG